>JAZUDP010000220.1:0-27698 GCA_045639705.1 Acutalibacteraceae bacterium | reverse complement strand
ATCGACCTTGTTCTTCCGATTGTCGTTCTTATCGGCATCTGCGTATTTGCGCTTCTCTATGTCGGCGGTATCTTCGACGGCGCCGATATCAAAACCGCTTTCTCCGAAACAGACGCATATGTCGCTCTTCCGTGGGGCAGCATTATCGCTCTTGTTTTCACAATCGCTTTCCTTTGCCTCAGAAAGGTTATCACCTTCAAGGACGCAATGGATTCAGTTCCCAAGGGCTTCCTTGCAATGGTTCCGGCTATCCTCATTCTCACATTCGCAACCGCTCTTAAGAACATGACAGGCATTCTCGGTTCAAAGCCCTTCGTTGCAGACGCAATGGCAGGCGCTGCAGGCAGCTTCCAGATGTTCCTGCCCGCAATCATCTTCCTTGTTGCATGCTTTATCTCCTTCGCAACAGGCACATCATGGGGTACATTCGGTATTCTCATTCCCATTGTTATGACAATCTTCGATGCTTCCGACCCGCTTCAGATGATAGGCATGTCAGCGTGTCTTGCGGGTTCTGTATGCGGCGACCACTGCTCCCCCATTTCCGATACGACAATCATGTCCTCCGCAGGCGGACAGTGCAATCACCTCAACCATGTTTCAACGCAGATTCCCTACGCTGTTTCGGTTGCGGGCATCTCGTTTGTAATGTACATAATCTCAGGCCTGGTTCAGAATATCGCAATTGCCCTTCCGATTGGTGTGATTCTCACAATCGCATTCCTCTTCGTTATGAAGATGATTGTTACAAAGAAGTACGGGAAAGAAAATATATAAGCCATATAAAAGCTTTAAGGCTGCCGGTTATCCGGCAGCCTTTCTTTGTATAAAAGCAAAAGAAGCCGATTGCTCGACTTCTTTCGCCAATAATTGAGGGGTTTATTGAGGAGGGGTATGTGCATCGGAGAGTTGCGGCTCTCTCCTTAGCACGGCTATATAATAACAGGCAATTATTAATATAATATGAACTTTTTATTATTTAAAAGTTGCTTTTCTGTAAATTCATATGTTTTATGCGTTATTTTCATACATATTTTTCATTTTGTATTGTTTTTTTGACAGATTTTGCCGTTATATTTTTCTTTCGGAAAATTAATTGCAATTTCACGCTTCGTGAAAAATTATAAATAATTACAGTAAAACGGTTGAAAAAACTTCTTTTTTGATGTAATATTAACAAGATAGGACAGTTATGTCCACTGAAAGAACGGAGGTAATTCACATGAAACTTGCTGTACAGCTTTATTCAGTAAGACACGATTATGAAAACGGTGAAGAATTTCTTAAAATTCTTGAAAAAGTAAAGGAAATCGGCTTTGAGGGCGTTGAGTTTGCAGGCTATGCAGGACTTGAGCCTGAGGTTATCAAGGCAAAGCTCGACGAGCTGGGTCTTGTTGCTGTCGGATGCCATATGGGTATTGACAACTACACAGCCGAGAATATCGAAGCTTCAATCAAGCTCGGCAAAACCCTCGGCATGAAATACATGGGTGTCGGCGGCGCTCCGCACACCACAAAGGAAGAGCTTGATTTCCTTGTTGATACATATAAAAAGGCAAACGAAATCGGTGAAAAGGAAGGCATAAAGTTCTATTATCACAACCATACAGAAGAGTTTGAAAACGAACTCGACGGCATGCTTGTAATGGACTATATCGCTCAGGGCGCATATCTTGAAGTAGATACCTACTGGAGCTACTGCGGCGGCGCTGACAACTATACATACATTAAGGAGCATGCGGATAAGATTCCCCTTCTCCACATCAAGGACGGCATTGACCGCAAGCCTATGGCTCTCGGCGAAGGCGACAACGACCTTCTGAGCGTATTCAAGGCTGCAAAGGAAACAGGCATTGAATGGCTCATTCTTGAAAACGATGACCCCGTTCCCACAGGCATCGAGGATATCACAAGAAGCATGGCTTATTTCAAGGCTAATCTTTAATAAAGGAGAATTACTATGAAATTAGGCGTATTTACCTGTCTTTTACAGAATCTTCCTCTTGAGGAAGCACTTAAATATTTCAAATCACTCGGCATTGAGATGATTGAACTCGGCTGCGGCGGTTTCCCCGGAAACGCACACTGCGACCCCGAAACACTTCTTAACGATGAAAAGGCTCTTGAGGATTTCAAGGCTCTTATAAAGAAGTATGACATGGAAATCAGCGCGCTCAGCTGCCACGGCAATCCCGTTCATCCCAATAAGGAAATGGCTGCAGAGTATGACAAGACTATCCGCAATACGATTCTTCTTGCCGAAAAGCTCGGTCTTCATCAGATTAACACATTCTCAGGCTGCCCCGGCGACTGCGAGGAGTCAAAGCATCCCAACTGGGTTGTATGCCCGTGGCCCGATGATTTCAGCGAGGTTCTCAAATGGCAGTGGGAAGAGAAGCTTATCCCCTACTGGAAAGACCTTGTTGCATTCGCAAAGGCTCACGGCGTAAACAAGATTGCTCTTGAACTTCATCCCGGCTTCTGCGTTTACAATACGGAAAGCCTGCTTAAGCTCCGTGAGGCTGTCGGTCCCGAAATCGGTGCAAACTTTGACCCCAGCCACCTTATCTGGCAGGGCATGGACCCCGTTGCATGCATCCGCAAACTGGGCGACGCCATCTTCCACTTCCACGCAAAGGATACAAAGATTGACAAGTACAACACAATGGTTAACGGCGTGCTTGACACCAAGCCCTACGGCGACGAAATCAACCGTTCATGGATTTTCAGAAGCGTAGGCTACGGCAATGACGAGCTTTACTGGAAGGACATCATCTCAAATCTCCGCATGGTCGGCTATGACTACGCAATCAGCATTGAGCATGAGGACAGCCTTATGAGCCAGAACGAAGGTCTGACAAAGGCAGTCAACACACTTAAAAACGTACTCATTACAGAAGGAACCACTGAAATGTGGTGGGCATAATCAAGCGAGGTAATTAAAATGGTAAACGGTAAAATCGGCGGCGCCGTAATCGGTTACGGCGGAATGGGCGGCTGGCATGCCGAAAAAATGTCAACATACATGAGCGAGCGCATGGAGCTTGTAGGTATATGGGATATCAAACCCGAAAGATGCGCTGCTGCCGAAAGCAAGGGCATTCACGCTTTCTCGTCACAGGAGGAGCTTCTTGCTGATGAAAGAATCGACTTTGTTGTTGTTGCAACTCCCAACGATTTCCACCACGATATCGTTATCGCGGCTCTTGAAGCAGGCAAGAACGTAATGAGCGAAAAGCCCGTTACAATGTCAAGCGAGCTGCTCGACGATATGATTAAGGCAAGCGAGCGCACAGGCAAGTTCTTCACGGTTCATCAGAACAGAAGATACGACCCCGACTATCTCACAGTCAAGAGAATTTATGACGAGAACATTCTCGGACCCATTTTTGACATTGAGTCAAGAGTATGCGGCTCAAGAGGTATCCCCGGCGACTGGCGTCAGAAGAAGGCACAGGGCGGCGGCATGATTCTCGACTGGGGCATTCACATCCTTGACCAGGCGCTTATGATGCTTGACGACAAGGAGCTTGACTCCGTTTACACTCAGGTTGACCACATCACAAACGACGAGGTTGACGACGGCTTCAAGTGTGAGCTTCGCTACAAGGACGGCACACAGTATCACATCTATGTCGGCACAAGCAACTTTATTGACCTGCCCCGCTGGTATGTTCAGGGCATCAACGGCACGGCGATTCTCCGCGACTGGGATATGAACGGTGAAATCGTTATGGTTACCGACTGGGAAAACAAGGACGCCGTTCCCGTACAGGCAGGCGTCGGTCTTACAAAGACAATGGCTCCCAGAACTGACGATTCCATTGAAAGACATCCCCTGCCCTACGTTGAGAACAAGGGCTTCAGCGGTGAGCATACATTCTACAACAACATCTGTGATGTCATCCTCGGCAAGGCTGAGCCTATCGTAACACACGCTCAGCAGAGAAGACTTATCAAAGTTATTGAGGCAATGTTCGAATCGGCTGAAAAAAATATTGTTGTCAAGTTCTGATTTAATATCAAGTTCTGATTTGATACGCAGACAGGCTGTCGAAAGACAGCCTGTTTTTTCTATAATCATCTCAGCAAATTGGTATTTGCCGCAGTACCTGCGGTCGTTCGCCGGGCTGGCAATTATCAGAATTCTGTTACCCTGCGCGAGCCGAAAGAAATGCACAAATTGGTAATTGTCGAGCTGAATTTTTGATGTTGCTCTGCCTCCCTTGTGTAAAGGGAGGTGGCACGGCATAAGCCGTGACGGAGGGATTGTAAAAAAAGAATAGCAGATAGATTATCAAGAAAACGCGTTTAGACAATCCCTCAGTCTCGCATTCGCTCGACAGCTCCCTTTACACAAGGGAGCCTGACCGCTATACCAAACTCAGCGATAAATTATAATTTGTACATTTCCGACGGCTCGCGCACAGCAATAGTAATTCTGATAATTACCAACCCGGCGAGGGTGCGGCGACACGCCGCCAAATTGTAATTTGAAGATAACTGCAATATTTTTTATATTTACAAAAGCAGCAACTCCGTTTATAATATCATTAAACTCACAGAAGCGTAAAGGAGCAGGCACATGAAACATCCCAAAATAAAACATACAGTGCTGTGCAATTTCATTCTGATTTTACCTGTTTTTATTATCCCTCTTTCAATCATTTCCGGCATCATTTTTGACAGTGTAATATTCCTGTATCTGTTTCCGGCAAGTTCTGTTTTATTGCTTGTTTATTTATTTAAAAATTTTGCTTTCCTCATGTATTCTGACATTACATTCAAGACCATAAAAGCAAAAAAGAAAGATTTTACCGAATTCCGAACAGATAAAAACGGAAAGACAAAAGCTGAAATCGAGCAGAGAATGCTTATGCGCTGCGAGGCATTCGGGAAAAAAGAAAATCCGCTGAACAAAGGCATTCAGCCTGTCTGCCTTGTTCACAAAGCCGTTCAGTCGATAGATGCAAACTATTCGGTTATAAACAAAAACATCGCACTCTTTTCGCTTGACGAGCTTACAAAGGACAACCTCGACGAAGTGCTGAAAAATGCAGGAACACAGCTGAAATCGGTTGCGAACAGCAATGATAAAATGCGGTTTTTTAAAACAAAAGAGGAAAAGAAAGCACCCGCCTGCCGTGCCGATATTGCGATTATTCTTGCCGACAGCGTTGACGAATACGTTAAGAATGCGGTAAGGGATAAATCCGTTTCAAACGATAATGACTGCTTTCTGCCGTGCGTTGTTGACTGTACAAACGGGATGTATTATTTCGACTCGATGAAAGAGCCTTTCGAGCAGGGGCTTATGCCGAAGCCGCCGAAAAACTATGCGATTTCCGCTGCAAACAAAATTCTTTTCAGCGGCAGACCGCCGTACAAGACCTCAAGCAGAGCTGTAAACTCCGAGGACCTGGAAGTGTTGAATATGTCGCTCTGGGATTTCTATAAGGATTTCAAAAAAGACCTTGATGATTCGGACAGAGACATGCTGAAAAAAACGCGCAGATATCTCAACGCGCTTGACGAGGGCGAGATTAAAATTGATGACGATACGGTTTATCTGAAGCAGAACGGTCAGATTTTCACCTTTACGCTTTTTGCCGACGAGGATAACGAAAAGAAAGTGCTTCTGATGATTGACGACGCATGCTACACACTCGGCAAAAACAAATATCCCAGGAAGAAGCTTGCAAAGAAAATCGAAAAAAATGCCGCGCTCGATTACGCGGCGGACAAGCTGAAAAATCAGGGATATAAAGTAGAATTTGACGAAGAATAAAAATTGCTGCCGCTCCTTTCGGAACGGCAGTTTTACTTTAGTCTTCCGTTATCATTACGCCCTTAACACTTCCCGTGCCTTTTGGAATAAAGATAGTCTTTATCTCCTGCGGCTTGAAGCCAAACGCGAACTTTCTGTCAAAGAGCTTGAAATCAAACTCAGCCATAACGGGCTTGCCTGCGCACTCAACAGCACGGATGATATAACCCTTACCGTCCTCGGACTCCTTGACCGCCGTTACAAGAACATTGTCGCAGTCAATTTCAATTCCGCCGTAAACGGGAGGAAGCTCACCCTTGTGATGTGTTTCCATATAGAGCGTAAGCGGCATGTTGAGAAGCTCCGCTTCCTTTACCGTTGCGGTATAATCGCCGCTGCCGTGAGGCAGAAGTGCATAGGTGAATTCCATTTCGTCCTGGTCAATGAAGCTCAGCTCGCCGTCGCGGTAATTCTGTCCGTAATGGTCAAGATAAGCGCAGGAACGTGCGGCAACCATACGCATTTCGTTGTCCTTGACGCAGAAGCTGTAACGGCCGTCGTTGATAAGCGAAACGCCGAGGCTGTCGCCGTCAACTGAAATCCACTTCTGAGCAGGCTCTTCAAGTCCGTTAGCTTCCTTTTTGATAAATCCGTAAGGCATTGAGTAAACCGCCTGCGGATTTTCTGTTTTAATCGGGAATGTCAGCTTGAGAAGCTTGTAGTTTTCGCGGAACTTAATTCTGCACTTGACCTCAAGCTTCGGGCTGTCCTTGTAAAGCGTGTAATACTGCTGAAGCTCGGAATCGTTGTAATGTGTGGTAACCTTAAGCACGCCCTTGAGTGTGCCCTCGTCGATAACCTTGAATTCGGGCTTCGAGAACTCGCCCATATCCTTGTTGAAATCAAATACAAGGTGTCCCCATGTGTCGCTGTCCTTGTCCTCGCAGACAATAGCTTTCATGGGTGCGGCACAGTATTCCTTATTTTCAAGCTTGTTGTAATATGACTTTACAGCGCCGTTGTCATCAAGCTCAACTCTTACAACGCTGTTTTCAATCGACTGCTTTGTAACAACAAACTGATTGTCGCGGATTGCAGGTACATAATTCTGTTCTTCCTTGTAGATGAAGTAAGTGCCGTAACCGTAAGCAGGAAGCTGAACGCGGAACATGCACATATTAATGTGTCTGCCATCTGTATACGGTGCGCGGACAATCTGAAATTCAACATCGTTATCGTTCGAATCAACAACACCCGATACCCACTGACAGCCGAAGCTTGCGTATCCGTCAACGGGGAAGGAATGCGGATTGAAAACAACCATCGGGCAGCCCTCGCCCTCGCGAATCCACAGACGGTCGCGCATTTCTGACGGCTTGGCATTGAGGAACTTTGTTGTATCAACGCGCCATGAAATTCTTTCAGCCGCATAAGTGCCTACCTCAAGAGCAACCTGTCTTGCGCCGCCGAATGCGTTCTCAGCGTCAACGTATGCGGGCTTGATTGAGCAGCCCGCAAGAATATCGTGGAACTGATTGAACATTACGCGCTCCCACGCATTTTCGATGCGCTCCGTCGAAGGCTTTGAGCCTGTAAGAATGCTTGCGAGAATATCGGTCTTCTCGGCATAAACAAGCTCGTTCTCCGCACGGCGGTTGAGCATCTTTATCTTTGAGTTTGCGCTGTAGCAGCCGCTTGCGTGGTGCTGTAAATCCTCGCTTACAACGGGAATGTTTTCGTTCTCGTTTTCGCGGATATATCTGAAATACTTATCGGGACCCGAATAGATATACTTTTCTTTTCCGTCGCCCTGACGAAGCTCCTCGGCGCGGTTCAGCGTTTCAATTGACGGTCCGCCGCCGTGGTTGCCTACGCCGTAGGCGATAAGCTGTGAATGGGATTTTTCCTCATAGCGTTCAAGGCGTTCGTCGTGGAGTCTGTCGCCGTAGCTGTCAAGGATTCTGAAAGCAAGTACACGGCTTCCGTCCGGACTTTCCCACCAGTGAACATTGTTTTCGGGCAGGTTCGGCTTTTCGCCGTTGTCACGGCAGGGACGCATGTAGACATAATTATTTATGCCTGCCTTTGCAAAAAGCTGAGGAAGCATACCGTTGTGACCGAAGGAGTCAACATTGTAGCCCGATTCAGCCTTTTTGCCGAAGTTTTCTTCAAAGAATTTCTGCGAATAAAGCAGATGCCTTGCAAAAGCCTCGCCCGAGGGAATGTTGCAGTCGGGCTGAACCCACATTGCGCCTGTGTAGTTCCATCTGCCCTCTTCGATTTTCTTCTGAATTTTTTTGAACATTTCCGGCTCGCTTGCTTTTATCCACTTGTAATAGCCCGCGCAGGCGGAGGTAAAAACGTAATCGGGGAATTCTTCCATTCTGTCAAGGGCTGCTTTATATGTGGATTTGATAAGAGCAAGTCCTTCGGGAACACGCCACTGCCATACGGGGTCAAGGTGGGCATTGCCCATCAGAAAAAACTTTTTTTCCATAGCCGTCTCCTTATTTGAGGCACTCAACAACTGTCATTTCGCCTGTGATTGTGAATTTGTTCTTTATGATTTCGGGAACGAGGAAATAAACGCCCTTTGTAACTTCCTTTTCGTAGCCGTCGCCGGTGATTTTGCCGCTGCCCTCAGTAACAACATAGATTGCACAGCCCTTGTCAAGCAGGAACTTGCCGCCGCTGAGCTTTATCTGACGGACGCGGAATGTTTCGGTCATGCGGCTGTCGATGAACGACTTATAGCTGATGTTGTCGCTTTCGAAGATGATTTCGGGCTCAAGCGGAATCGGAAACTTCTTGTCAATATCGAAGCATTCAAGCGCCTGCTGTTTCGTAAGTCCGATATACATTTCGTTGTCGGAAAGCTTTCTGTCGCCGCACCAGCGTTCGGGCTGGATTGTGAAATCCGTAGGCTCCTGAACCTCGAGAAGCAGACAGCCTGCGCCGATTGCATGAACCATCTTTGCGGGAATGTAAATAACATCGCCGACCTTTACATCATAACCGACAAGCAGGTCTTCCATAACGGTCTTGCTGTTGTCGCTCTCGTCAATGGCTTTTTCAAACTGCTCCATTGTAACGCCGTCCTTGAAGCCGTAGAAAACCTTTGCGCCCGGCTCGGTACCGAGGATAACCCAGCTTTCCTCCTTGCCGTACTTCGAGTTGAAATACTTCTTTGAGAACGGTCTGTCGGGATGAGCCTGAACGGGAAGACGGATTGAGCTGTTGAGAATTTTTGTGAGAATTTCTATTCCGTCTCTGTCGCCGAGAATCTCTTCCTTATATTTTGCAAGAGCTTCGTCAAGATAAAGCTCCTCGCCCTTGATTTTGGAAATACCCTCGTGAACATCGGTGCTGCCCTCGTTCAGAGCATGAACAGCCGAAACAACCCATTCCTCGGGATAAAAGGATTCTTTTGAATCGTCTGAGAAGAAATCGGCAAAAAGCTTGCCGCCTGTGTAAACGCGGTAAACGCGGTTCTTTTCAAAGAAAATAGGATAATCGTAGAACATAAAATCACCTGTAATTAATAAGTTTCTGCGCTTCCTCAAGACTGCCGAATTTCCCGACAGCCGTCAGCGAAGCAAGTGCGACACCGTATGAGGCTTCCTCAAGATGACGCGGAATTTTTATTTCTGCCGAGAAAACCTCGGAAACAACCCTCTGAAGCGCGGCGTTCTTGCGGATGCCGTTGCCCGAGCAGACAATCTCCGCCGAAGCTTCGCCGCCGTACATATTCTTAAGCTCGTTTGCAATGGCGTAAAGCATTGAAACAGCCATGTCTCCCGCCGTGAAATTCTCCTCCGAAACATTGAAGAAGCCGCCGCGGATATCGGGATTGGCTCTTGTGCCGCAGAAACGGCTGTCCGCCGTCATGTCGGTTGCGGTTTTTGTTTCAAGCATTTTGTCAATCTGCTTATAGAGCGACGGGAACTTTTCACCTGTTGCAAGCTCGGCAACCGAGGCAAAGAACCGTTCAAGCAGCGCAAACGCTCTGCCGCCGCAGAGTGAACAGCCGACAACAAGAAATTTCTTTCCGTCGTAGGGACGGGACTCCACATTTTCTCCGGTAACGATTTTATCGCTGAGATAGGAAACCTGCGAGCCTGTACCGACGTTTACAAGCGGAACGCCGCCGCTGACAGAACCCATGAAGCTCGCCTGATTGTCGCCGATTGCGGCAATAACCTTTGCTCCGCGGTATTCGCCGAGAACGGTAAACTCACTTGTCACCTCGGGCAGCATGCCGTTGTCAATTGTAAATTCATTCTTTTCGAGGTCGAAGCAGCCGAACGAAGCGGCGTTGGAAATGTGCATAAGCGGCTTTTTATTTCCGCACATCTTCATTCCCATATAATCGCCGACCGTGCAGCAGCCGACTGCGTCTGCGGGAACAAGTCCGTTTTCACGGTTGTAAAAATCGGTGACAAGTCCGTAGCCCGCAAAGCTGCCAAGATACTGCGCGTAGCTTTTGCCGTCCTTATAGGGCTGATTGCCGCGCTCGTCCTGCCAGATGTAAAGCGGACTGACGCAGCCGCCCTCGCCGTCAATGTAGAGTATGCCGTGCATCTGATTTGAAATGCCGACCGATTCAACCTCGCCGTCAGCCTCGTCAAAGAGAGCATCAAGAATTTCAAAGCTTTTCTTTTCTATTATTGAAACATCCTGTATCTTTTCCCATGCCTTGTCGCTCGGGATAAACGACTCGCTGCCCAGCGTGACGGATTTTTTTATTTCGCCCGTTGCCGAATCAAGCAGTACGCCGCAGATACTTGTTGTTCCTATATCAATTCCTATTGAATACATAATTCACCTCAGCAGCCGAGATTTGATGAACTCGGGTCAAGACGCTTGATAATATCCTGCTGAATTGCAGGTGAAAGGTCAAGGAAGTTAACGAATGTGCCGTGGATTCTCATGATGTAAACTCCGCTGGGAGCGTACTTCTTCGGGTTTGCGAGAACCTTGCGGAGAATGTCGGCTGTTGTAACGTTAACATAGAGATAGAACGGTGAAACGCCTTCCTTAAGAGGATTGAAGAACAGAGGATTGACAATCTTGTCGCGGAATTCAACGCCCTTGCCCTCGTCGGTTTCGCTCTTGAAATATTTCGGGTCAACGCCGAGATGTGAAGCATAGCCGCCGTTGAACTTGTCAAAGGGCATCTTCATGTTTGAAAGCATACGGAAGCCGAGACCGTTCTCCGCACTGCCGTAAAGCGGGTCAACGCCGTAGTTAATCATGTCGCGTGACGGACGGCCGTCGGGAGTTGCGCCTACCCAGTAACCGTAAAGAAGATGTGTTGACGGCGAGCTGTAATCGGGACGGAAGGCGTTGCCGAGATAGTTCTTTTCGCCTGCGACGATATCCGCAACCTTAGCGGCGATTTCGCCTGCCTCGTTGTCAACCTTTTCTATGTTGTTGCCGAATTTGTCCGCTGAAAGCAGGAACTCGCGAAGCTCCTCGTATCCGACAAAGTTTGCCTTGAGTGCGTCAACCAGCTTGTCCGCATCCCAGGGACGCTCAGCCAGAAGCTTGTCAATAGCCGCAAAGCTGTCTGCTACAACGCTTGTACCGTGGATAAGACAGCCGCTGCCGTTGTACTTTGTACACTGACGCTCTGTATCGCGTGCGTCAATACCGTTCTCCATGCCGCCGAAGAAGCAGGACATGAACGGAACGCGCTGAGTTGAAAGCGCGCGTGAAGCGCCGTTTGCGGACTCAGCCATTTTATCTGCAAAGAACTGAACGTTCTTATAGAATTCCTCACGGATGTTCTTAAGGTCAGCCTTCGGAACATCGCAGAGCTTTTCGCCCGTGATTGTCGATACGCCGCCTGTAAGTGTCATTTCGAGAATCTTGGGAAGATTGAACCAGCTGTTTGTTGTGTTGCCCGTATCCTTACCCATGATAAGAGGCTCCTGACAGCCCGCGATTGAGATGTCCGCAAGGTCGTCGATGTCAACGCCCTTTGCGCCGAGAACCTCATAAAGAGCATCGTCGTTGAACATTGAGGGAGTAAGCACACCGGGTGAGAAGAAGAAGCGGCCAAGCGCCTCATAAAGCTTCTGCGGTGTGTTCTTATGAAGCTTGACGGAGAGAATCGGCTGAGGCAGATTCATGTCAAAGTATGCGTCAAGCATTGCGTATGTTGTAAAGTTTGTAAGGTCGTTGCCGTCCCTGTCGCGTCCGCTGATGATGATGTTCTGAGAAATAGCCCAGCTTCTGTCAGCAACGTTGAAGAAAACAAGGAAGTGCTTGAAGAGCGATGCGACCTCGTCGCGGTCAAGTCCGTTTCTGTAAGGCTCAAAAATTCTGTCAGCGTTGCCGACGGAGAAAGCGAACGGATTCGGAGCCTGCTCAAGGCACATTACCTGCCACAGAAGCACGAAGGTCTGCATTGCCTCGTACATGTTTTCTGCGCCCTCGGCGGGAACCTTCTTAAGCGTTTCAGCCATAAGCTCAAACTGAGCCTTGGTGTCGCCCTCGGAAGCAGCAGCCTTTTCGGCAGCCATTTTGCTGTATCTTTCTGCAAGAACAAGCACACCCTCAAGAGCGATGATGAACGCCTTGAAGCCGTCGCCTTCCTTATCCTTCATGTTGTCAATCATTTTGTTTACGCCGTATTTGATTGCATAACGGAAATCGGGGATAAGATGACCTGTAACCTGCTCTACAAAGTAGATAACCTCTTTTGTGTAGTCCTCGCATGCGGCATAAACCTCGCTGAGTTTATTTGCATACTCGGTCTTGAGGAATTTTTCCTTTGTTGCGTTGATTCTTTCGGCTGTAAACTCGTCGTTCGGCTCGATATCGCCGAAAACAGCGGCAGGGTCGCAGTAGCCGCAGAACTCCTCAACCTTGAAGGACGGGTTAATAAGTGCATAGCTGCGTGCGAATGCGTCGTCCTGTGTGCCTGCAAGAATCTGATTATCGTCAAGATAAAGAGGAACCGTCTTAAGGATTTCCTTCATTATCATAGCTTTTTTGATTTCTTCCTTAACGCCTGCAAACTGCGGGTCAAGCTCGCATTCCTTTTCCTTTGCGATAAACCAGCCGTCAAGGCGCATCTTTGCTCTCTCGTTTTTAAAGAGAGTTTTTGCCATTTCGGTAAGCTTCTCGGGTGTGTAGAGTTTTGTTATCATCCTCTTGTCCTCCTTATGTTGTAATCGTTTTAATTCCGATTTCATTTAATCTCTTAATAAAGCTCTTTACGGTTTCGGCGGAAACAAAGCCGTCCGAAATTTCATATTCTTCCGTCCACTTGTCTTTTCCGAATTCGTGATACGGCAGAATTTCAATGTCGATGTTTTCGGTGTTTTTGTCTTTGAAAAATTCGCAGAAGCCTTCAAAATCATCGTTAACGTGCTTAATCAGCGGTATTCTCAGATGAATCTCTCTGCCCGATGCAATCAGCCCGGTTATGTTTTTAAGCACCTGAGCGTTGCCGACGCCAATCCACTTCTTATGCGCTTCATTATCGTAGTGCTTAAAGTCAACAATCAGATAATCGACATACGCGGCAATTTCGGCAAGACGCGGATTTGAGCCGTTTGTTTCAATTGCCGTGCTTACGTTTATCTCACGGAGCTTTTTAAGCGTTTCAATAAGCTCGTCAGTCTGAAGCGTACATTCGCCGCCCGTGAAGGTCACGCCGCCGCCGTCAAAGAACATCATGCGGCTGCGCTGAACCTCGTTTACAAGCTCGTCCGCCGTATAGTCCTTCGCTTTCGGATTATCCACAGGCATGCTCTCGGGATTTGAACACCACTTGCAGCGGAAATTGCAGCCCTGCAAATGATATACAAGTCTGTTCCCCGGCCCGTCCTGTGAATAATTAAAGCCTTTTTGCAGAATTTTCATAATAACACCATCCACCTATACATAATAGATTATACCTTGACGGCCTTTTTTTTGCAATACATATTCAGCATAATATAAGGAATATTTATTTTATTTTTGTAACAACCGTTACCCTGCCGGATTCCAGTAATTTTTATTTGTATAAAATAATGTGGAAATTTACAGTACAGTGTGTTATAATTGAATTAATAAGTAAAAAGAAGGAATGAAAATGAAAAGAATAATCTCCGCTGTGCTTGCGGTAATAGTTATCTGTTCGTTTGCCGTATGCGCTCAGGCGCGTACTCTCGGCGATGTTGACTGCGACGGACAGGTAAATTCAGTGGACGCGCTTATGATTCTCAAATATGCCGTCGGTATGATATATGACAGCAATATAAAGTATGCCGATGTTGACCTGAACGGAACAGTCAATTCGAATGACGCGCTTATTGTCCTCAGATTTGCCGCCGGAATGTACGAAAAAATTGAAAATGCCGATGAACCGGCATGCATGGATTCCATTCTTGCTCCGATTATCGCGACGGGAAATTATACAATAAAAATGGGAAGCGCTTTCTACAATTCAGATACGATTGTTATCACGGGCGACAATGCCGCGGAAATAGCCGATACCAGATGGTATAAGGAAATCGCAATGTATAAGGACGGCAAAAACTACTATGTTCTTCCCGAACACAAAATATACGCCGAGGTTCCGATTACAGATAATATCGCAGAAAACATTAAAAAATATTTTACAAATCTTACCTTTACCGGAACAATGCTCGGCACGGTAAAGCAGAAGACATACCGCTGTGAGGTTTTCAGAAACAGCAGCGAAAACATATGCAAATTCTATTTTGACGGAGACAGACTTGAATATCTCACAATCACCGACTCAACCGGAACATCCAGTCTTCTTGCCGCACAGATAATGTCATTTTCGGGAGAGATTGACGAAAACATTTTCTCCTTCAGCGGATATGAAAAAACAGACATTGACGAGTTTGAGGAATTCCTGTCCGGTCTTATCGGTTAATAAAGCTTTTCGGAGGCACATAAAATGAAAAAATTTATTTCAGCAGTTCTTGCCGCTGCGCTTATCTGTTCACTGGCATTACCCGCCCAGGCAAGACTTTTGGGAGATGTCAACAATGACGGTCAGACAAATTCAAGCGATGCGCTTGCAGTGCTTTCCTATTCGGTAGGTATTGCCAAAACCATCGATGAAGTCAGAGCCGATGTAAACGCTGACAGCAAAATCAATTCAAGCGACGCGCTTATCATTCTTCAGATTTCCGTAGGTTCATATAAGGGTGAGACTGAGATTGAGGACCGCTTTGTTACAACATTCAAAAAGGACAATATCGACCCGATTCTCAAGTCGGGAAAATATACCCTTTCCACAACGGTCAAATCCAACGGCACGACCGTTCCCACCACAATCATGGTTGACGGTAAAAACATGAGCGTCGATATGGATGTTGAACTCCTGCTGGTAAAAACAAGCTGCAGACTTCTTGTTCTTAACGGAGAATGCTATCTCCTGATTCCGGACCTTAAGCGCTACAGCGAAACCAACGTTGTTCCTCCGGCATCAATTTCAGGAGTCGGCGCTGAATATGTCAAGTCCGAGTATTTTGAAAACGGCGGAAAAACATATGTTATCGAGACCTATAAAGCAGCTGACGGAACTGTAATGCAGTATTACTTCCTTGACGGAGTCTGGAAATTAACCGTAACGGTCAATACCGACGGCACATCCTCAACCCAGCAGATAAACAGCTTTAAGGCCGGCGTTAACGAAGCGAATTTCAGCCTTGACGGTTACCGCAAATCCAACCTTGACAGCCTTCTGAAATAACAAATAAAAGGCGCCCTTCGGGCGCCTTTTTTAGGAGAATCAATATGAAAAAACCTGAAATTTCTGAAATTAAAACCGTCGCCGATATCCGCCGCGGCGAAAACAATCCACGCAACAGCGAGGGCGATTTTGCTGTGCTTAAGGACGGTTCGATTCTGTTTGCCTACAGCCGGTATCACGGCGGCTCGTCAAATGACGACGCACCCTGCGACATTGCGGGCATGATTTCACATGACGGGGGCGAAAGCTTTGAGCAGCTGCCTTATCTTCTTGCGAAGGCAGGCGAGCATAACACCGAAAACCTGATGAGCGTTTCGCTGTGCAGGCTTGACAACGGAACACTCTGCCTTTTCTACCTTGCAAAATTCGGTCCTAACTCAGTTTATTACATGCGCCGTGCCTGCGGCGACGAAACACATTTCGGAGAGCCTGAGGTATTAATAGACTTTACCGACGATATTTATTATGTTGTCAACAACTGCCGCGTGCTGAAGCTTCCCGACGGAAGTCTGCTTGTTCCTGCCGCATGCCACGATATAATTGATAATAACGGAAAGCGCGAAATGAAATACTTCGCAAGGAGCCGCATTTTCGGCTGCGACGCCGACGGAAGGAACCGGCACGCCGTTTCAGATTATATCGAAATGCCGTATAAAGGACATTCGGGTACGGGTCTGCAGGAGCCGGGCATCACGCTGCTGCCCGACGGCCGACTGTACGCTTATTTCCGCACTGACATGTGTTTTCAGTATGAAAGCTTTTCTTCTGACGGCGGCAGAACATGGAGCAGTCCCGTTCCGTCGCGCTTCACCTCCCCTGCCTCGCCGATGCTGATTTCCCGGAATCCGTACACGGGAATTTATTATGCCGTATGGAATCCCGTACCGAATTATAACGGAAGATTTCATGAGGAAAACTGGTGCCATGCGGGACGCTTTCCGTTTGTAATCGCACAGAGCGAAAACGGAACGGATTTCTCTGAATTCACATTTATTGAGGAAGAACCCGACCGCGGATATTGTTATCCCGCGATACATTTCCTGAATGAAAGCGAAATGCTGATGTCCTACTGCTGCGGCGGAAGGGATGACGGCAACTGTCTGACAAGAACAAAGATAACAAAGATAAAATTCAGAAGCGAATAGAATAAAAATGAGGCACACCGTTTCGGGTGCGCCTCATTTTTTCAGCTTAAAAGTGTTTTATTAAAGACCGTTGTTGATTCTGTTCTCTGCGAAACGCTGAGCGATAACGCCTTCGGGTTCGCCTGTCTGCTTGGACTCTTCAAGAATACCGTAAACAGTATTGAAGATGTTGTGAACCTGCTTGAGAACGTTCTCTTTGTCGTAGGTTGTGAAAGCTTCCTGACCTGCGTTGATAACGCCGCCGCCGTTGATGATGAAGTCGGGAGCATAGAGAATGCCCTTAGCCTTAAGCATCTTGCCGCATTCGTCATCAAGAAGCTGATTGTTTGCAGCACCTGCTACTGCACGGCACTTGAGGTTGGGAATTGTGTTGTAGTTGAGTGTTGCACCGAGAGCGCAGGGAGCGATGATATCGCACTCTGTCTCATAAATCTTGTCGTCAGCAACTTCCTTTGCGCCGAGTGAAAGCATGTATTCCATGTTCTTGCGGTTGGAATGTGTTGAAACATAAAGGTCAGCACCTGCTGCTGCAAGCTGCTTTGCAACGTCAAAACCAACATGACCGAGGCCCTGAAGAGCAACCTTTACGCCGTGAAGGTCATCTGTGCCGTTGAGGAACTTAGCTGTTGCGCGGATACCGTCGAATGTACCGATTGCTGTGAAAGGAGAAGGATCGCCGCTGACTGATGCCTTGCCGACAACCTGCTTTGTCTTGTGCATTGTCCAGTCCATATCCTGAGTTGTTGTGTTAACATCCTCAGCTGTGAAGTAACGTCCGCCGAGAGATTCAACTGCTTCGCCGTATGCTTCGAAAAGTGCTTCGCACTTGTCTTCAGGTCTTGCGATAATAACGCCCTTTGCACCGCCGAGAGGCATACCTGCTGCTGCGTTTTTGAAGCTCATGCCTCTTGAAAGACGGAGAACATCAAAAAGAGCGTCTTCTTCGCTTGCGTAGGGGTAAAGACGGCAGCCGCCGACTGCGGGACCAAGCTTTGTGCTGTGAATAGCGATGATGCACTTGAGGCCTGCTTTTTCGTTATTGAAAAAAGCTACTTCCTCATGACCGAATTCACGAATCATTTCCAATGTGTTCATTTAAAGTCACTCCTTTAAAAAAATTAACTAATTATAAATCCTGACAAAAAACTTGTCAATATTTTGAACGAAAAAAAATGTTATTTTTTTCATTTCAGCCAAATTGTAGTTATGTAACCGCTGACTGAATTCACGCGGTTACAACTGAGTCCGCTTTCTGAAGTCCGTACTTCTTTATGGCGTCCTCGCGCATCTTGTATTTAAGAATTTTGCCCGCGACATTCATCGGGAATTCAGATACAAAATCAACATACTTGGGAACCTTGTGCTTTGCCATATGAGAAAGTACATACTGCTTCATTTCGTCCTCGGTCATGCTTTCCCCTTCTTTAAGGATTACGCACGCCATGATTTCCTCGCCGAGTCCCTCGTCGGGAACGCCGATAACCTGAACATCCTTAACCTTCGGATGAGTATAGATAAACTCCTCAATCTCCTTGGGATAGATATTTTCGCCTCCGCGGATTATCATATCCTTAAGTCTGCCGGTTATTCTGAAATTGCCCTCGGGTGTACGGCAGGCAAGGTCGCCGGTATGAAGCCAGCCGTCCCTGTCAATCGCCGAAGCGGTTGCCTTGGGCATTTTGTAGTAGCCCTTCATTATATTGTAGCCTCGCGCAACAAACTCGCCCGTAACATTATCGGGACAGTCAAGGCCTGTCTCGGGGTCAACAATCTTACACTCAATTTTCGGGAGCGCGCGTCCTACCGTCGCGACACGAACCTCAAGCGGGTCGTCTGTACTGCTCATTGTGCAGCCCGGTGAAGACTCGGTCTGACCGTAAACGATGGTGATTTCGGACATATGCATCTTCTCAACAACCTCGCGCATCTTGGAAATCGGACAGGGCGAGCCTGCCATAATTCCCGTTCTCATGTAAGAGAAGTCCGTCTTCGGAAAATCGGGATGCTGAAGCATTGCGATAAACATTGTCGGAACACCGTGGAACGCGGTAATTCTTTCGTTATTGATGCATGCAAGCGACGGCTTGGGTGAGAAATACGGAAGCGGAAGAACCGTTCCGCCGTGAGTCATTGTCGCCGTCATGGCAAGAACCATGCCGAAGCAGTGGAACATCGGAACCTGAATCATCATTCTGTCAGCCGTGGACAAATCCATTCTGTCGCCTATGCACTTGCCGTTGTTTACAACATTGTAATGAGTAAGCATAACGCCCTTGGGAAAGCCCGTTGTGCCGGAGGTGTACTGCATGTTGGCAACATCGTCCTTTTTAACAAGCGAAGCCATGCGCCATACCTCTTCAACAGGAACGGCTGAGGCTCTGTCAAGTGCCTGCTCCCATGTCATGCAGCCCTTCTGTTCAAAGCCGACTGTAATAACATTTCGGAGGAAAGGCAGTCGCTTTGCGTGGAGCTGCCTGCCCGATTCGGTATTTTCAAGCTCGGGGCAAAGCTCTGCAATGATTTCGTCATAATGGGAATCCTTAAGTCCCTTTATCATTATCAGTGTATGAGCGTCGGAATGCTTAAGAAGATATTCCGTCTCATGGATTTTATATCCCGTATTCATTGAGACAAAAACCGCGCCGATTTTTGTAACCGACCAGAACGCAATATACCACTGAGGAACATTCGTAGCCCATACAGCAACATGAGTACCCTTTTTTACGCCCATGTCAATAAGCGAGCGTGCAAAGATGTCAACATCGTCGCGGAACTGAGAATAGGTTCTTGTATAGTCGAGCGTTGTATACTTGAAAGCAAGCTGGTCGGGGAATTCCTCCGCCATCGCGTCAAGCACCTGCGGAAATGTCTCGTCGATAAGCTCCTCCTTCGGCCAGAGGAATTTTCCCGTCTGAGTTTTGTTATAATAATACTTTCTGCTGTTGCTTTTATTCTCAAAAGCTTCCCAGAAGCTTTCGTAATGCGTCAGTATTATTTCAAGGTCGTCGATTTCCTTAAGCCATTCGGGGTTCCACTCTATGCAGACAAAGCCTTCGTAATTGATTGAGCGCAGCGCCGCCGACATCTCGTCAACAGGAAGCGTGCCCTCGCCGATAAGAACAGGCTTTCCGTATTCCTCTGCGTCAACCATGTGAACAAGTCTGACATACGCGCCGAGATTCTTTATCGTGTGTTCCGCATCCTCGCCGCTGCCGAAAAATGTTTCATACATATTCCAGTCTGCGCCGATATAATCGCTTGCAAAGAAATTAAGCAGGTCGCAGAGTCTGTCTGTGCTTGAAAACATTCCTCTTGTCTCAACAAGGAAAACAACGTTTCTTTTTTCGCATTCTTCAAGAACGCTGCTGAGGAAATCCGTCACATAATCAAATGCGTTTTCAGCTTCGCTGTCCGCATAGGCGCGGACATACGGAACGCTGAGGTTCTGCGCAACGGAAACCGCCGTGCTGAGCTTTCTGAGATTTTCTTCCTTTGCGGTATCATCCGCAATATTAATATCAACATCAATACATACAATTGATTTCTTTTCGTTTATAAGGGTGCGTCTGGTTATTGAAGCCATGCCCGGATTGAACGGAGATGAGCCGCCTCTGAATTTTTTTGCCGTCAGGTCATGGATTTCAATGCCCTCGTATTTAAGCTCCTCTGCCGTTTTTAAAAATTCGGCAAAGGTTTTATTCTGATATGCGGTTGAAAAAGCTAATCTCACGCTTATTCCTCCTCATAGGCAATTTTGTTGAGAGCGCTTACATATGCTCTGATGCTTGCGCCGATAACATCAGTTGAAATACCCGTGCCGGAATAAAGCTTTCCGCTTGCCGAACGAAGCTTTACAAGCGACGAACCCATTGCTTCTCTGCCTTCGGTAACGGCACGGATCTGGAAATCGTCAAGCTCATAGTGGTGGCCTGTTATCTGCTCAATGGCAAGAAAAGCCGCGTCAACGGGACCGTCACCGATGCTGACGCCCGAAAGAGCCCTGCCGTCCTTTACAAGCTTGATGTTTGCCGTAGCGGTGATAACATTGCCGCTGTTGATAACGTAGCTTTCGATTGTATATGTCGACGGAACCTGCAGAGCCGTAGAAGCAACAATAGCCTCAAGCTCCTTTGTTCCGACAAATTCTTTTTTCTCTGCAACGCGTTTGAACGCCGCAAATACATTTGCTTTATCTTCCTCGGAAAGGTCATAACCCATCTTCTTGACAGCGGCGCTGACGCTTGTGATTGTATCGTTTTTATCAAGCGTAAGGTCTTCGGTATTGTTGACGCCGTTCTCAAACGGTGAGCTTTCGCTCTTTGTAGTGCTGATAAGGTTCTTCATCTGAGCAGCAACTCTGCCGATTTCAGTTGTTCTGACCTTGCTTGAAACACCCGAGGAATCTCCTCTTGCCGCGAAAACATTCATGATGTTTTCAAGCGTCGGGAAGCCGAAGCCGTCAACAACCGTCTTGATTTCGTCTGCACCCGCGGATATCGCCGAGAAAGCCGCCGCCGTGGCCATATTAAGCTTATCGCTTACCTCAACGCCAAGGCTTACCTTCTTAAGCTCGGGAACAGCTTCATAAAGCTCTCCGATAAAAGCCGCAATTTCTGCCGGAAGGAGCTTGCCCTCGGAATCACAGATATTTATTTTGTCTGCGCCCGCGGCAATTGCAGTCCTGATTATATCGGCAAGGAAAGATTTTTCAGCTCTTACTGCGTCCTCAGCCGAGAACTCAACGCTGTCCGTATATTTTTTACATTCCTTAACAAGAGCTTCCGCCGTCTGAAGAACAACAGGAGGCTTCCTGCCGAATTTATATTCCATCTGAACGGAAGAAACGGGAACGCTGACCTTGAGCGAAGGTGTTTTCTTTGCGCCCTTAACGCTGCTCCACGCAGTTTCCACCGCATTTATATCGTTTCCGACATTTACGGAAATAACCGAATGCTTCATAAGCGAAGCGATGGTCTTGATAAGGAGAATGTCAGTTGACGGATTTTTAATTTCGGGCATTTCGATAATATCGCAGTGCAGCTTGTCCATAAGCTTTGCGATTTCGATTTTTTCTCTGAAGCTGAGCGAATGCTCCGCAGAGGAAGCGCACTCCCTTAATGTAACATCCGATATACGAATCTTTCTCATGGTAATTTCTCCTTGCTGTGAAAAATGATAACGAAAAATAAATCCCCGAAGCTCTTAGCCTCGGGGACGATAAAACAATTTACCGTGGTACCACCCACATTTGCTGATAAAATCAGCCACTCAGTCGGATTCTGCAAATCCTAAGCCATGTTAACGGAGCTTGCCGTGATTCCTTATACAACACTGTCTTTGGGGAACCCTGCTCAGATGGGAGACCGCTTCAACGTTCAAATACCGGCTTTCACCTGCCGCCGGCTCTCTGTGAAGATTCCGAAAAAGCTTAACATCTTCAACGCATTTATACTATCAGACTAATTATATTATTATTTTGTTTTACAGTAAACAGACAAACTTTAATGTCATATTACAAAACGTAATATGCAGACTTATTACTTAAGCAAATCCTTGTTAAGCGTCTGACCGTAAGCGGCCGCAACATCAACAAGACCCTCATCGGAGATTGTCTGCTTAATCGGAAGACCCGTGCTGAGAATACGGCAGTAGATTTCTGCTGATTTCTCAATTGTATGCATAAGACCGAAAGCGTTGTCAAATGTATCGCCGGAAACAAAAAGTCCGTGGTGCGCCCATACAACAGCGTCATATGACTTGAGCAGCTCGCAGGTTCTGTGTGCGATTTCAGCGCCGCCGGGAATCATCCATTCAACAACGCCTACACCGTTGGGGAAAATGATGGGACACTCTGTCATGCTCTGCCAGAGAACCTTTGAGAAAGCCTCTGATGTAAGAGGAAGAACAAAAGTAAGAGCGATGATATTAACGGGATGAGCATGGTAGATAACGCGGCACTTGCCGTCTGTTGCGGCAACACGGACGCTGTGGTTCATGAAATGTGTCGGGAACTCACTTGTGGGACCGCCGCCGTTTACAAGACCCCATACGATACGGTAACTGTCGCCCGCGTCATTGATTTCAACAATGCAGATGTTTGCGGCAGGGTCAAGAATTGTATTTCTGAAAAATTTACCTGTGCCTGTTACCATGAAATATTCGTTCTTAAGGTTGTCAGCCTGAACACCCATGTTGACCCACTGTCTGTCATATGTAAAATATTCCTTACATGCTTCAACCTCTTCCTTTGTCATACGGTAGGAAAGATTGCCGCCGTTTCTCTCATGCCAGCCCTCTGAATAACCGTCGTCACATACGCGGACAAAACCTTTTACTACTTCCAAGTCAAGAATACCCATTTTTTATATCTCCTTATTATAAATTATTCTGTCAACAACACGCTGCGAGGCTTTGCCGTCGGGCGTGCCGTAATTTTTTAACACAAAATCACTGCGGCGTTTTTCGTATGTCTTTGACATATCAGTATACATAAGATTCAGAAGCGTCTGAAAATCCCTCGCCACAGGACCGGGAACATAAGATTCATAGTCATAATAGAAGGCTCTTTCGACCGCATACCTTTCAAGGTCAAAAGCATAGAAATAAACCGGTTTTTCAAGCAGAGCGAAATCCATGCAGATTGACGAATAATCGGTTATCAGCACATCCGCAATGCGTATCAGCTTCTGAACATCGCCGTAATCGCTGAGATTGACAGCGCCGTTCAGGTCGGCGTTCGCCGTATGAACCTGCGGATGAAGTCTTATCAGCAGCGCACTGTCGGGGAAACGCTCGTTAAACGCCTTCACATCAATATTTTTCAGTATTCCGGCATCGTCTTCCGTATTTTCGCGGAATGTGGGAGCGTAAAGCACCAGCTTCTTGCCCCTGCATTCGGGATACTGCCTGTCAAAATCGTCGCGCAGACGCTTTTCGTTGATTTTTTTATAAAATTTATCCGTTCTCGGAGCGCCGAGAGGCAAAACCTTTTCCGGCGCAACAGCAAAGGCATTGGCATAAATTTCCGCAACCTCCTCGCCCGAACAGACAACATAGCTGTATCTGTCGCTGCACGCACGCTCAAGTGCGCGTATTTCGGACGGCTGTTCAATATCAAATCCGAATTTTTTAAATGCGCCCTCGGCATGCCAGAGCTGAGTTATTACAGCCTCGTTTCTGAAATTCAGATTCGCCATAGGCATAAAATTGTCATTCAGAAAAATATATTTCGCTCTTGCAAGATGATAAGCCTTTACCGTAAAGAAGCTGACTGCCGATTTTATGCTTTCGAGCATATTCCCGACGGAGCTTTTGTCAATGCCGAGCCTGCTTGTCATCTTTATGATGATAAACTCATCACGCATTATCGCCTCATCCATAACCGCGCCGAGACTGTCGCTGAAATTCTCGTTATGGGGAGAAAGAAACACAATTTTGTTTTTCTGCAGCGGCAGTATTCTGAACACAGAAAACATTACTGCAAAAAGCTTATAAAAGAATTTTTTCATCCGGATACACCTCATCCAAAGTCGTATGGCTTTTCAGAACTGTATTCATTCTTATTTTCCGTTAACCATCTCATCGTATTTGTCGCACACTTCGTTAACCTCGCCCGAGGCTATAATCTTTCCCTGCTTGAGTATAATCGCCTTGTCGCACAGACGGCGTACCTGCGGCGTATTGTGCGAAACAAAAAGAACGGTAACGCCCTTGTCAAACATGCTCTTAACCTTGTTTTCGCTCTTGATTCTGAATTTTGCGTCGCCGACGGAAAGAACCTCGTCAAGAATAAGCACCTCCGGGTCAACAGCGGTTGCAATTGCGAATCCGAGTCGTGCCTTCATGCCTGAGGAATAATTTTTAAGCGGTACATTTATAAATTTTTCAAGCTCGGAAAAAGCTACGATTTCATCGTATTTGCTCTCGATGAATTTACGGGAATAGCCCATTGTCGCACCATAGAGGAAAATGTTTTCCTTGCCCGAATAATTCATGTCGAAGCCGGCGCCGAGTTCAAGCAGAGGAGCTATAACTCCGTGAACAGTAACGGAGCCTTTAGTCGGTTTAAGAACACCTGCCACCGTTTTAAGCAATGTACTTTTGCCTGCACCGTTAAAGCCGAGAATACCAAGCCTTTCGCCCTTATTGACGGTAAAGGAAATATCCTGCAGCGCCCAGAACTCATTATAATTAAGCTTGTGAGTTATGAGCTTGATAAAATATTCTTTTATATTGTCAACCTTTTCGCTGTTAAGGTTAAAAAGTATGCTGACATCCTTAACCTCGATTGCGGGTTCTGCCATAATCTCACCTCTTAAATATGGAGAATAAATTTATCCTGATTCTTATAGAAAACAATAACACCGATTATCAGCGTTACAGCCGCGCTTGCGCAGGCATAAATAACGTGGTTCGGATTGAACATTTCACAGTAAAGCACGCTTGAACGGAACATCTCGATTATGCTGTACAGCGGGTTCAGCATCAGAATCCGTATGACAGGCTCCGCCATTCCGCTCTTTTTGAAGGTGTTGAGATTGTACATAATCGGAGTTGCATAGAAAAGCATCATGCAGATAACATCGTAAATATACTCGATATCCTTGAAAAATACGTTCAGAACCGAAAGAATAAGACCTACGCCAAGGCTGAAAACGCAGAGAATAAGAATCGGTATAATTGCGAGGAAAATATAACCCGAAAGGTGCAGGTCGGGATATTTCGGTACATCCATCAGATTGTTCTTAATAAGGAAATATCCCATAACAACAACAAGAACAAGCAGTGAAATCGCAAATGTTACAAAATTCGAAAGCACGTTTGCGACGGGATAGATATACTTCGGAACATATACCTTTTTAAGCACTGACGCGCTGTTTCTGATTGAACGCATGGCACGCTTTGTTGCCTGAGTGAAAAACTCATACAGCAGGCGTCCTGCAAGAAGATAAACCGGATAGCAGACAACGCCGTCGTTTGATTTGCCGAAGATTGTTCCGAAGATAAAAACAAGAACAATCATCGTAAGCAGCGGCTGAAGAAATGTCCAGAACATGCCGAGAACCGAATCTCTGTACTGAAGCTTAACATTCTTTCTTATGATTTCCTGCATAAGATAACGGTATTTATACGCATTTTTAAAATAGTTTTTCAGCGGGATTTTTTTTGCGTTTTCACTGTTTCTGCTCACACTGTCACCTCAGATCATTTTCCATTTTGCATAATATTTGAGCATTGACTGAATATGAATTATCATAAGTCTGGTGTTTCTTTTGCTGTCACGCGCCCACACATGACTTACGGTTGCGTCGGGATAATAAACGGCCCGCGATATTTTTCTTACGGAGCGCGTTATATCGGCATCCTCAAAATACATGAAATATCTTTCGTCGAATCCGCCGATTTTCTTAAGCACATCTGTGCGGAACATCATAAAGCAGCCTGTCGCATTCTCAATATCAACGGGCTTTGAAAGGTCGCAGTCAAGCATTGCGTACTCTCTGAGCAATGCGCCCGGCTCGTCGCCTCTCATACGGCTTGCGACAAGATATCTGAAATGCGGATTGCGCTTGCCGAGAATCTGGTCTCTTCCGTCGGGGAAGCAGATACGCGGGGAAAGCAGACCGATATCACCGTTTTCATCCATATAGTCCGCCATTTTCTTCACGGCGTTCTCAATCATAACTATATCGGGATTAATAACGGCGTGATATTCGGAGTCGGCACGCTTTATTGCGGCGTTGTGTCCCGCACCGAAGCCGACATTTTTATCCATTCTGATAACCTCAGCCTGAGGGTAATTTTTTTCGATGTAATCAGGAGTACCGTCGGAGGAAACGTTGTCAACAATATACAGCTTGAAATCAATATCCTTTGTAAACTCAAAAAGAGTGGAAAGGGTCTTGTCAATAGTTTTCATATTGTTATATGTAACGATACTGCCCGTGACCTTGTGTTCCATAAAAAACCTGCCTTTTACTTAAGTAAACATCCTGTAATTGCAATTCGCCATTTAATTTTCTGCAAAAGCGTGCTGCCGTTGCCGGAAACATTTTCACCGTGGCGGCGGTAAAGAAGATACGAATCTTCGATAAGGCTGACTTTTCCGTGCTTCTCACCCATAAGACCAATCCACTGGTCGTGCATCGGAAGGCTGTCGGGGAAAGGAAGAATATATCTGTTCAGCTCAGCCCTGTATGCCATACAGCAGCCCTGATAAGTGTTCTTGACTATATTTTTTATTATGCCCGTGCCTGTACCGTTAACCTGAAAAGCGGTTTCGCCCGTTCTGTTCAGATTGCCGTCGGCAATATTGGCATTATGCATGACAACATCCGCACCCTTACCGAATTCGGCCATGACAGCCGTAACCTTGCCGTCAAGCCACACATCGTCCTGGTCGGAGAGAAAAATAAATTCTCCGCGGGCATTGTTTATCGCATTTTCAAAATTTTTTATAACGCCCTGTCCCCTGCCGTGAATGTAACGGACACGGGAATCAGCGCCGATAATATTCTCAACAGCCGCAAAGGTTCTGCCCTGAGGATAATCGTCCGAGATGATAAGCTCATCATTTTCACCGAGCTGAGGCAGAATCGACATCACCTGTTCGGCGATATATTTTTCCCCTTTGTACGCTGCAAGTACAACTGAAATCATTTAATCACTTCATTTTACGGAAATAAAAATTGCCAAAGCAAAAAATTCCGCATATTAAATCAGTTAGCATTATATCATAATTGCAGGAATTGGTCAATAGTCAAATATCTTCCTCCTCAGTTAAGCAGCACCCGCGCTTCCCCGTTAAAAGTTTTGGGCATCTCAGCAAATTACAATTTGGCGGCGTGTCGCCGCGCCCTCACCGGGTTGGCAGTTATCAGAATTATTATTGCAGTGCGCGAGCCGTTGGAATATGTACAAATTTTAATTTATCGCTGAGTTTGGTATAGCGGTCAGGCTCCCTTGTGTAAAGGGAGCTGTCGAGCGAATGCGAGACTGAGGGATTGTCTAAACGCGTTTTCTTGATAATCTATCTGCTATTCTTTTTTACAATCCCTCCGTCACG
>JAZUDP010000219.1:0-8361 GCA_045639705.1 Acutalibacteraceae bacterium | reverse complement strand
ACAATTATTCTCAACTTCGATTCTGTTATCAGTGAATACAAGCAGGCTGACGATATTTGTTCTTAAAAATCCTGCGTCATTAAGAATTCTTGTAACAAAACTCTCCCTCTGCTTCATTTTTTCTCTGATATTGCAGTCAAGACGCATAAATCTTCCGTAACGGAAATAGTCACCTTCATCGCTTATGAAAATATTTCTCTTTGAATTTTTAACTTCAATGATGAATATTGCTTTCTTTGTAAAAACAATAAAATCAATTTCTGTTCTGATTCCGTCAATTTCAAGTTCAACATTTCTGAGAATCATGCTTTCGGATTTAATCTTTTCAAGGCTCAGATATGTAAGATTTTCGCCTCTGTCGCCTGACATTTCCGCTTTAATTCTGTTGTCGAGAATTTTGCAGTCTTCTTTAAATCTTGCAAGTTCTTCATCAGCAATATTTCCGCGCTCAGTGTTTAACTGCTTAAGATGATCGTAAACATCCCATATTCTCGCTTCTGAATTTGTCACATCAAAAGCAACATCTGCCATCTGACTCTGAAGTCTGAGCATTTCGGGAAGATATTCCGCTTTTTTGTACTTTCTGTTTTTGAGGGCTGTTAACTGATTGATAATTTCTTCTGTTCTTTCTGTTTTGTTCATAATAATATCTCCTTTTAATTACGCTTTATTGAGGTGCGTTCCTCTGTTTGCATATAAATTATATTCCCGGTCAGTCAAATAATAAATGTATAATACAGCGCAATAGAGGCACATATTTTCGCTTTTTCGGCGAAATAGGCATAAAAAGTCAGAGCGCCGGTACCGACGCTCTGACAAGTAATCTTTATTATTTAAGCTTTGCTTTAATTGCTTCGTATTTATCCTTATCTATTTTCCCTTCGGCAAGCATTTCTTCTGACCAAAACTGAAGCGTTTCCACAAGAACAGAAATCTTTTCAAGTTCGTCCTGAATTTCAACGAAATCTTCAATTTGGTCATCATCGACAGTATTATCAATAGATATCTCCATAAGGCGCTGCTGTTTGGATTGAAGATTATTAAGCGATACAACAGTTTCAAGAACAATCTGACGCAAATCCTTAATTGAAACCTCGGGAACATACTGTCTTCCTATTGCACATTCCTTTGAACAATAGTGATTACAGAGCGCAGGCTCTTTATATCCTTCAGCCATAGCGAGTACTTCTTCGGGGTAAGGTACAACACCGCGATTTTCTATTTTTTCTATTTTATCGGCTGAAATATTAGTTGCTTCACTCGCTTCTTCTCTTGAAAGACCAAGCTCTTCACGCTTAAGATGATATATGTTTTTGTTTTCTTTAACTGAAATACGTCCCATAATATTCCTCCATTTAATATGTTGTAAAGCTATTTCTTTGGTTTATTTTTATGTAATGTATGATAAGTGATTATTATTTCAACATCCGCTCTATATGATGTTCCTTGTGAATACTTTTCATCACCATTAATTGTTATTGATTCCACTTCACCATCATCGGTTATCCAACCGGTTACTATATCATATTCAGGAGTTACTTCAACATTGGCAAATCCAAGTTGTTCAAATTCATCTTGCACCTCTTTGTAATTTTTTCCCTTTGCATCCTTTGATGTTATAGGTACATCTATTTTTTCGATAGAATGAAATGTAATGGTCACAGAATAATTTGACGGGAATTTTTTGCCGTATTTAAATGAATTTTTTAAGCCGATTTTAACATCTGTAACAACATTTTCATACAGTATTTCATCTGCGGACAAATCTGCAATTTCATGATAATTGATATTTTTAAAACCCGTATTTTTAAGCCTTTGATATACTTCTTTATAATCAAGACCTACAAGTTCTGATGAAGAGTATTCAATCGAGACTAATTGTTTAACTTCATAAAAAACACATGTTCCTGCAAGAAATAATACTATAATTAAAGCAGACACTAAATAAGCCTTCCAATGTCTCTTCCTGAAAGCTCTTCTTTTTTCTGCCCTCGCTTTTTTCTGCGCTTCTTTCTTCCTTTGCTTTTCATACTCTTCACAATCAAAGATTCTATCGTTGTTATTACTTGTTGCAGAATTTATTTCTCCACTATATTCAACAACTTCGTCATCGTCTTCGTCATCATCGTCATCAACAATTATGTATTCATCATTCCAATAATCACGGTGAAGATGTACTCCGCATTCAGTACATTCCCAGTCATCTTCATACTCAGAATAAAGCCACTGTTCATCTAATATTGCATCACAATTCGGGCAACGATTCTTCTTTTCATCTTCGGTGTCACTTTGTGACATGTTTTTACTATTAAGATAGTCCTCTTTTGACTCAAACATATTGTTTTCAGTAATATCATTGATATAACCGCATTCAGTACATTCCCATGTGTCTGACCAATCAGAGAATCCATCTTGCTTATTCAAGCATGCCTCACAATTATCACAAAACCATCTTGTGTCAGGATACTTTAATCCCGAATCATCTGAATCTGGATTGGTAAGTAACTGCCCACATTCTTTACAAAAATAGTAATCATCATAGGGATCAAAGCCTTCTTGTTCACCTATATCAGCACCGCAATTGGGGCAATAATAATCACTCATATTTTTATCTCCTTATATCGATCAAAAGAATTATATCATTTTTTTGCTATCTGTTCAATCATCTTCAAAAAAGATTTGACATAATAATCTGATTTCTAAAAAGAACTTCAGCCACCGATAATGGTGGCTGAATTGAACTTCCATTTTTAATAATCACATTTACGCATTTACAGTAATTTTGGGTGAATCGATCTTTTTACCGTTTGAGGTTTCAATGTTAAGAGTCAGCGTTGCTGTTGTAATATCGCCTACAGCAGTAATACCTGCATCTTCATAGTCATACGACTGGATTTCAAGATCAAGGACAGCAAAGGATGACGGTGCAAGTTTACAGCGTTCGGTAGTATTATCAACCATAACCGTATTCAAAGTAAGCGTATTGTATTCTGACTCAATTGCGATTTCGTTAGCAGAGCTGTTTTGCACAAGAAGCAGAAGATGAATTTCGTCTTCGTACTCATCGTCACTCATATAAAAACCTTTTGATATGATTTTTATATCGTTGCTGTTGTAAACCTCAGCACCTGAAACATCTGCTTTGCTCTCTTTAGATGTAACAGCAATGTTGATTTCTGTGGGTTTTACCAATGTGTTATCTTTGAAATCTTCAACACTTCCGTAAACAGTAATGCTATTGATATCTTTAATACCGTATTTTTCAAGGATTTCTTTGTCAACAATATCATCAATAGAAATCGTTTCAATAGCTTTTGAGCCTGCATTAAGAGTTACAGAAGACCAACTGCCCTCATAAATCTTTATTCCGTTCACAGATATTTTCTGCGAAACAAAGCAAAGCTGCGAATCAGAAGCATTGTTGAGTTCAAGGAAAAGCAGTCTTTCTTCGTCGGAATTGGTTGCCAGACATTCTGCATTTACAGAGACAGAAGCATTATCAAACAATTTTTCTTCTCCGATATATTCAACAGAGTATTTATACTCATCCTGCAACTCTTTATTCTGAATTGAATTTACAAAGTTGATTTCAGAGGAATCATATCCGGTCGCAGAGGTTTTGATACTTAACGGTCCTGTGTATGTATCGTTATAATCGTCATCGCTGATTTCAAATCCTACTTCAATTTCGGCAACCTCAGTTATGCCGTACATCTGCAGTTCAATTATATCAATATTCATTTCTTCCACAGCTTTTGCTCCGGCAGTTACCTCGCAGTTAATGTATCCGTCTTCTATCATGCATTTGTTGACTGAATTACAGCTGTATCCTACTGAACCCGATACAAAGCGAAGCGTCTTTGACGAACCGTTCTCAAAAGTGAAATTAACGCACAGCTGATTATTCATAAACTCTATTGAGTTAGCGGTGATTTTAACGCCGTCTTTATCATAAATAACAGTTTCGGTTATAGTGGTATCTGTTTTAAATACGGGAAGCGATGTGTCCTTTACTATCGAGCCGCTTTTAGTCGTATCTGTTTTTGAATTATCTGCTGTTGTTGTTTCTTTTCCGCACCCGGAGAAAGCAAGTACTGAACACAACAGAGTGATGATTGTGATAAGCGATAATAGTTTTTTCATTATTTTTCCTCCATTTTAATAATTTCAAAAATAAATTTATTTAAAGCGGTTACCGCTTCAACAGACATATTGGACAGCATATTCTTTTTAGTTGCAGTAACTCCGAGCAAATAATCAGAACTCACTCCGAAAAGCTCTGACAAATGTACAACATTCTGAAGTGTAGGCTCTGAATATCCGTTTTCCCATTTTGCAACGGCAGTACTTGAAACACCTATCATTTCCGCCAAACGCTCTTGTGTATAGCCGGCATGTTTTCTGAGATGCTTTATTTTTTTACCTATCTCGTTGCTCAATAGTTGATTTTTCATTGCGATATTTCATACACTTCCTACGTATTTATCATACTTCTGCAATTCATATTAATTATATATTATCAGCTCATTAAATACCATAAACCGTCAGTTACGTTTTGATAACTGACGGTTACATTTTTTATGTGTCCTGTACGGACTTTTTGATTTCAACTATGAATCTTTCAAGAGCATATATCGCTTCGTCGGACAAATCCGAAACGGAATTGCTTCTGCGAGTGTCAATGCCTAAAAGTGAATCGGTACTGACATGCAGAAGCTCTGCGATTGAAATAAGATTCTGCAGCTTCGGTTCAATATCATCGCTTTCTCATCGGGCAACGGCTGTTCTTGAAACGCCAACGGCTTCGGCAAGGTTCTCCTGAGTGAAACCTGCGGATTCCCTTGCCGCTCGTATGCGCTGTCCGAGGCTATTCAAAAACTGACCTCGGCGTAAAGAATGCTATAGAATGTATTTGCATAAACATGCCTCCTTTAATGAAATTTACGTTTCACTCATTAAAGAAGCTGTTTTTTACGCGAATAAAAAAAGTATTTCTTCGCCAAATTAATGGTTATTCTTTTGATGAGAATTTCGGCAGTTTTTTAAGTGACTCTTTCTTCTCTAATTTGTATTTATCAAAGAATTCTTTCCCTTTTCCCATAGGTGCCGTTGTTCCAAACAGATATTTCAACAACCATAAAGCTAAAACAATAACCAATATCGGTATAACACAAGTTGTAAGAATAAGTATCGCAACTGAGTCGATAAATTGGTTAAGAAGTCGTTTTGCATCTTCAATAGCTTTTTTTGTTGCCCCGGTAACAGTATCTTTTATTTCTTCAGTTTTGTTTGAAAGAAAACCCTTTATTGAGGACCATACCGATTCCTTATTGGTTTGATTATCTTGAGTTGTATTGGTTTCTTTCTCTGTATTCTTTTCTTTGTTCTCTTTTTCTTCTTCCTCAGCTATTTGGTTCACTTGCTCAATGCTTTCTTTGTTTTGCTGATAAACAAAATCACTGGCTTTCATGCTTATTGGAATAATGAAAGCTACAACCATAGAAAATGCAAGAAGTTTTAATCCCAAACTTCTTAAGAACTGGTTGCTCATTATTATCGAAAGAATAATTATAGCCAAAACAATTGGAATCAAATATTTAAAAGCAATAATCGTTAAAGATTTTACTAATACTTTTTCGAGAACCAAAGCACTGATTACAATAACCAAATAAGATGTTACATCCAATATTTTTTCTGCAATCGGGCTGGTAGCATCACCCGGAATAGCGGCAATAGCTATTGATGCGGCATCTGCAGCGAGAGTAATAGTAGTTACTGTACTTTTCTTGTTGTCAATTGAAGCAATAGTTTCACTATAAATCTCGTCTTTTTCAAAATACGGAGTAATGACCGTTACCGAAATAAAGGCAACAACCATCAATAGGATTGAAGCTATTACTTTTTTAATAATAGTACTGATATTTCTTTCCTTCATAGCAATTCCTCCTTTTGTTGTTCAAAATATAACACCAAAAAGGTCGAAAAGCAATATAAAGAGTGTCATTTTGTAATCTAAAAATAAAAATGTTTTGCTTTTATATTTTTAACACTGTATCATAACTTAACAACAGAAAAAAATACTATTATTGTCATTTTATTTGCATATAATACCATTTTTATTACATCGTAACCGGAGCAATTTTGCATTCACTCTTTATCTGCTTTATATCAACTGCAGAAAGGAGTCTTTTCTTTGCCAGGGCGGACGCCATTTTTTCGAAGAAATCCATATTGAGTGAAATGATTTCTTTTGCCTTGCGGTAATACTTTTCAACTTCGGCAGAAACAGCCTGCTCCTGCTCTGACCAGAGGCGCTGGGAATCTTCAAATCTGTTCTGGTGAAGGTGGAAACCGCAAATGCAATTATTAACCACAAGATGGCTTGTTTTGTCAAATGCAAAATTCAGGTCTTCGTCACATCCTGCATCAAAGATGCCGTATTTCTGCTCGATAGCGGCAATTCCGCCCAGCGCACCGACGATACGGCTCTTGTTCCAGTATAAGGGCGCATAGCTTAAATCGTTATAAAAGCTGGTAAATCCGCCGCTTTCACCTCCGCGGTTATGGGCGGAAACAAGAGTTACGCTCTCCGGGCAAAGCACCTCGGATACAACAGCGTGACCTGTTTCGTGATATATAATTTGCGACAGAAGCTTATCGGAGTCTGACAACCGGCTTTCATAATTTTCTTCGTTTTCTGCATCATCAAAATCCTCGTCATCTCCTGCCGGAACACCGAAAATTGTTCTCATACAGGCTTCTGTAATATGCTCCATTGTAATTTCTTCTGCGCGTTCAAATCCGGCGTACAGACCTGCCTCGTTAATCACTGTTTCAAGCTCGGCACATGACCTTCCGTTCAGAATTCTTGAAATCGTCCTTGTGTCTACGCTGTCTGCAAGCTTCTTCGTTTTCAGATAATGGGCTACGATTTCTTCTGCATCCTCACCGCGCGGAGCATTAACCTCAATCTTACGGTCAAATCTGCCTGCACGCAGCAAAGAGTGCGGAAGGCATCTGATATTGTTTGCCGTTGCAAGGACAAATACGTTTTTACTTTTTACCTCGTCAATGCAGGACTGCACGGTAACATATTCCTCGGTATCCGGATGCCTTGCATCACCATTGGCAAACTTGTCCATATCATCGAGAAAAACGATAGACGGAGTATTCTCTGCGGCTTTTTCAAACGTCTCTTTGATTATTTTGACAAAGTCTCCGTCAGGCTGATCCTTGCGGCAGGTAAACGCTCTGCGTCCGCTTTCTTCAATAACGGCGCTTGCCATAAGCGACTTGCCTACACCCGGTTTGCCGTAGAGCAACAGCCCTTTCGGAGCAGATACCCCGAGGTTTGCATATACATCGTTATTTTTAAGAATATCGCTGATCTGTCTGAGTTCGTTTTTGATAGCCGAATAGCCGATAATTTTATCAAATGTTTTCATGTTTAATCCTCCGTAAAAAATTTATCATCTTGTGAGTGAGTTTTTTTATTCGTAAGTTTGAATTTACAACGGGAAGTTCGGGAAATTGCGAAAGAAAGATTTCAGCAGAATATCTGACAGAATAATCTTTTTTAAACTTTTTGTTCCTGAAGTTATTTTATAGAAAAGTGTGTAGTAGGCAAACAGTATGCCGAAGGTGCCTTTATGATTATTGTTCATTTTCTTTTTCTCCGTTTTTGCAAAGTGCCTTGTATAACTTGCTGAATACCAGCTGATTCGGACAAAGACGGTAGTCCTCAAAAACCGATATTCCGTTGTGGTCAAAGTATTCACGGATTGCCGCCACCATTGCAGGTGAACGACTCTCGCCGAATTCGCACTGGCAGATAAAATCATATCCGTCGTTATGCGCCTCGATAATGAACTTTGCTACCTCGTCAGCCTCGGGGAAAAAGGTGTCGGATGTGTATCCGTAATCCTGCAGGTCATAGAAACTTATGTCAGGAAGTTCGACATAAATCACCCTGTCGGAAACGGATGAATAGTCAATCCTTTTGTCCGTATCATCGGGGTCGTAAATGCTGATTACCGCTGCTTTCGGCAGGAAAAAGTTGTTTTGCAGCATCTCCTTGGCCAACGGTTTTGAAATACTGTATGCTCCCATTTGTCATCGCTCCTTTGTTTTTGTGTGCTTATTATAACAAGGGACATGGGAAGTTTTTGCCGCATAAATTCAGCGCAAAAAAGAGCCGCCGAAGCGACTCTGAGATATTCATATCGTGGTTATTCGTAAGTTTTTATCCGTTTAACCTGAGCATTTTTTGCACGCTGATATATACTGCACAATGTGAAACAGTTCATTATTTTAGGAAATCTGTTGGCCGGATGATAAAAGTCTATAACAATCACTTCATGC
>JAZUDP010000218.1:0-10536 GCA_045639705.1 Acutalibacteraceae bacterium | reverse complement strand
AAAACTGAGAAAGAATCCCTCCACCGCCATTCGGCGGTCCTACCCCTTGTCACTTCGTGACATTCCCCTTGCAGGGGATGCCCTTTAGGGCAAGGGAGGCGGGGCAACATCAGAATTTCAGCTCGACAATTCCCAATTTGTCAATATACCCTTAAAAACAAGGTGTAAAATATGAAAAACAAAAAACTGCTGCGGCAGGTTATACTTGCCTCGCTGCTTGCCGCAATGACGGCGGTGCTGACATACTATATTAAAATACCGACGCAGAACGGGTATCTGCACATCGGCGACAGCATTATCTACATTGCCGCATGCCTTCTGCCCGCGCCTCTTGCCATGCTGTGCGGCGCACTCGGCGGAGCTTTCGCGGACCTGCTCGGCGGATATACCATGTACACGGTTCCGTCACTCATCATCAAGGCTCTGCTTACACTGTCATTCGAAAGCAAAGCAAAAAAAATCATTACAAAGCGCAACGCTTTTGCTCCCGCAATCGGAGCGGTCATCACAGCGGCGGGATATTATCTTGCGGAGGTATTTATAATCTCACTTTCTTCCTCAACGGGCTTTACTCAGTTTAAGGGAGTTCTGCTCAGTCCCGTACCGTGGAGCGCGTCGCTTTACACACTTCCCGGAAATCTTGTTCAGGCGGCAGCCGGCGCGGCGGTCTTCTTTATCCTCGGCACGGCTCTTGATAAAGCAAAATTAAAGCAAAGAATTAACCACTGATAAGGAGTAATAAAAATGGCGGATATCATTTACACATACGAAGGCAGCGTTTACATGAACATCACGAACAGGTGTCCCTGCTCCTGTGTTTTCTGCATAAGAAGCAACGGCGACGGACTCGGTTCCGCTGAAACCCTCTGGCACAAAAAAGACCCGACGCTTGACGAAATCATTGCCGAAATCGACGCTTTTGACTTTTCTCCGTACAGCGAGGTTGTTTTCTGCGGCTACGGCGAACCCACCGAGGCACTTGACAATCTGATTGCCTCCGCAAAATATCTGAAAGAAAAGCACGGGCTGAAAATCAGAGTAAATTCCAACGGCTTAAGCGACCTTATTAACGGCAGGGAAACAGCACCGCTGCTTGAAGGCATTGTTGACTGCATTTCAATCAGCCTCAACGCTCCCGACGCTCAGAGCTATCAGCGTGTAAGCCGTTCAAAATTCGGAGAAGCCGCTTTCCCCGCTCTGCTGAAATTTGCCGCTGGCTGCAAAAAATATATCCCCGAAATAAAATTTACCGTGGTTGATGTTATCACACCCGAGGAAATTGAAAAATGTCAGAAAATCGCGGATGAAACGGGTATAAAGCTTCGTGTAAGAAGCTGGATTAAATAATTATGATGCCTTCGCTTTTGCGGAGGTATTTTTTTCATCATTTTACAAAAGATATCCCTGGTGATTAAATGCTTATTTCTCTTATCCGCGCTTTTATTCTGTATGTACTGATTTTTTTCTGCATGAGGCTCATGGGCAAAAGACAGCTCGGCGAGCTTCAGCCGACAGAGCTTGTCATAACGATTCTCGTATCCGCAATTTCCGCCGTACCCATGCAGGACAACGCCCTGCCGCTCGGAAATTCCATTGTCGCCGTACTTCTGCTTGTTTCTCTTGAAATAATCAACACCTCCATAGGACTGAAAAGCCGCAGATGGCGAAGCTTTGTCGAAGGAAATTCCATCATCGTTATCCGTGACGGCAGGGTTGACCAGAAACAGATGAAGCGTCTGCGTTTATCCGCCGATGACCTTCTCGACCAGCTGAGACAGAAGGATGTCTTTGATATCAACGATGTAAAATACGCCATAATCGAAACAAACGGTCAGCTCAGCGTAATGCTCAAGCCCGAAAAAGAGCCTGTAACGGCTGAAATGGTTGACATAAAAAGCTCCCCGAAGGATTTGCCGTGCATGATTGTCAACGACGGTGCAGTCATTCGCAGCTCGTTCGGCGACTGTGGCATGACAGAAAAAAAGCTTGATAAGATTCTGAAAAAGGATAAGGTCGATATTAAAGATATATTTTTCATGCTTGCCGACAAAAACGGCGGCTATACTATAATAAGAAAGGAAGATAAATCCTGAACCGCCTTATTGCTGCAATTGTTCTGCTTGCGTTTTCCGTCACTCTCGGAGTCGCGGGATACTGTTATGTTCAGCGTTCCTCCGGCGCGATGATAAAAGAAATTGAAAATGACAGAAATATAACCGCTGTCAGCGGTCAGACCTCGCCGCTGCGTGCAGAAAAAATTCAGAAGCTGTGGAACGAAAAGCAAATGTTCATGGTTGCCGTTCTGCCCCACGATGAGCTTGAGGAAATCGAGATGAACATCAAAAAGCTTCCGGTTTATCAGAGGCAGGGCCTTACCGAGGAATATATCAAGGCTCTTGATGACTGCATAAGCCGCTTTGAGCATCTTTCGGAATCCGAAAAGCCTGACTTTAAGAACGTTTTTTGAACAAATAATTAAATAATATGCAGATGATTGACATATCTTTCACAACGTGATACAATCACGCTGAAGGAGATGATAAGTATGCTATGGATCTGGGTAGCTGCTATTGTCGCATTTATTATTATCGAAGCCGCCACGGTTCAGCTGGTTACAATCTGGTTTGCTGCAGGCGCAATCGGCGGACTTGTCACCTGTCTGCTCAAGCTTCCGCTATATGTTCAGATTGTCACCTTCGTTGTCGTTTCGGCGCTGGCTCTGATAATAACAAAGCCGCTCGTCAAGCGAATTGTAAACACAAAAAAACAGCCTACCAACGCCGACAGACTTATCGGAAAGCAGGCGGTTGTCACCGAGCCGATTGACAATATTCTCGGCAGGGGTGCAGCGACGATTAACGGGCTTGAATGGACGGCACGTTCGTCAGACGGCAGCAGATTTGAAAAGGATGAAATTGTCACCGTTGAGTCAATCGAGGGTGCAAAGTTAATAGTAAAATAAAAAGGAGTTGTTTTTATGGGTCCCGCAGCAGTAGCAATTGGAATTCTCGTTTTTGTTCTGGTAGTTCTTATTATTTCAAATGTAAAAATCGTACCGCAGTCACGCGCTTACGTTATTGAGCGTCTCGGCGCATACAAGGATACCTGGCAGACAGGTCTTCACCTCAAGATTCCTTTCATTGAGAGAGTTGCAAAAAACGTTTCTCTTAAGGAGCAGGTTGTTGACTTCCCGCCGCAGCCCGTTATCACAAAGGATAACGTAACAATGCAGATTGACACCGTTGTTTTCTTCCAGATTACCGACCCGAAGCTTTATGCATACGGCGTTGAAAGTCCGATTTCAGCGATTGAAAATCTTTCCGCAACAACACTTCGTAATATCATCGGCGACCTTGAGCTTGACCACACGCTCACATCAAGAGATACAATCAATGCAAAAATCCGCGGTATTCTTGACGAAGCAACCGACCCGTGGGGCATCAAGGTAAACCGTGTTGAGCTTAAGAACATTATTCCTCCGCGTGAAATTCAGGACGCCATGGAAAAGCAGATGAAGGCTGAACGTGAACGCCGTGAATCAATTCTCCGCGCCGAAGGCGAAAAGGCAAGTCAGGTCCTTGTTGCCGAAGGTAAAAAAGAATCTCAGATTCTTGCCGCAGAGGCTGACAAGCAGACCGCTATTCTTCACGCCGAAGCTGTTAAGGAGTCAAAAATCCGTGAGGCTGAGGGTGAAGCGGAAGCTATCCTCAAGGTTCAGGAAGCAGAGGCAAAGGCTATCGAGCTTATCAACTCGGCAAAGCCCGGTGACGGATATCTCAGAATCAAGAGCCTTGAAGCATTCGGAAAGGCAGCTGACGGTCAGTCAACAAAAATCATCATTCCGTCGGAAATTCAGAGTGCGGCAGGTCTTGCAAGCGGCATAATTGAAGCAGTTAAGAAATAATCCGAAGAATTCGGAGACGATTTAACCATGAGTCAGATGAAATCCAAAAACAAAAACCAAAACAGCGTCAGCAATCTGCTGACGCTCATTTTGCTTGCAGTATTTTCTTTTGCGGTTCTGTATATATGCACCTCGTCCTCCCCGCGCTACGCGCAGAATCCCTGGGTTGACGCAAACGCGTTCTTTACAGTCGGAAAAGGCATGGCAAGAGGACTTATCCCTTACAGAGACCTGTTCGAACAGAAGGGTCCACTGCTCTATCTTATTCACTGCCTTGCATACCTGATATCCAACACAAGCTTCACCGGGGTTTACATATTCGAGGCGCTTTCTCTTACCGTAACCCTGTTCTATGTTTACAGACTTGCACAGCTTTGTCTTGAAAAAATACCTTCACTGCTTGTTTCAGTTGCAACAGGCATCGCGATAACAAACACATTCTGTTTCTATGTCGGCGACAGTGCAGAGGAATTCTGCCTGCCGGGCCTCGCGGCGGCAATTTATTATATAGTGAAATTTTTCAGGGACCCCGACAAAACAGATTTCAAATGGTATACATATCTTTTCTGCGGCTTCCTTGCAGGCTGTATTGTTATGATAAAATACAGCGTAATCGGAATCTGGTTTGCGTGGATGGCAATAATAGCGCTGTACACGCTGATTGTAAAAAAAGATATAAAGGGCGCATTTATTAATTCGCTTATCTTTATCGGCGGTATGCTGCTTGCGTTTATCCCGTGGATAATATATTTCGGCGTCAACGGCGCACTCAGGGATTTTATCGATACTTACTTTGTTATCAATTCCGGAAGCTATTCAAAGGATCAGACAATGAATCCGGTTACAATAGCAAGAAAGGCGCGTCTGCGTTATCTCACCAGCGCAAAGCACTCAAGGATACTTTCATATTCTGTTCTTGCAGGAGTAATTCTTCCGACAGTTACAAAGCGCATTTTCCCGAAGAAAATCATACCGCATTTTGTTGTTCCCGTTCTTTTTGTCTGCCACACATTCTTTACCTATTTCGGAACAGGAATTTCATACTATTATCTTACGTTTGCCGTATTCACACCGCTGGCAATCATTCCGCTGCTTTCATATTTTGAAATGCTGGTAAAAAACAAAAAGGCCGTTCAGACAGTTTCAGCCGTACTGTCTGCCGCTCTGATTATTGCCGCCGTACCGTTTTCAATGAAATATAATTTCAGCTCAAAAACGGTACACAGAAATATAGAAGACACTGTACAGTACAGCTTTACCGAGTACATGAACAGTCACAATCCCGAGGGGAAACTGCTCAACATCGGTTCACTTGACGGAGGCTTCTACGTTCGGAACAATACAGTTCCCGCCTTCAAGCATTTCGAACGGCAGAACATACCGTATGAAAATTATTCCGAAAACATTGACGAACAGAACAGATATCTCAGTGAAGGTCTTGCGGATTACGTTGTTGTGCGTCAGACAGGCAAGTCTGACGAAAACCGCGTTTACGTTTTTTATCCGACACTGAAGGAAGACTACACGCTTGCAAAAACATATTCAGAAGAAATAACCGATGTGAATACCAAAAAGGTCGAACTTACATTCTATCTGTACGAAAAAAACAGCTGAAAAAACTGCGGAGTAAAAAGCTCCGCAGTTTTTGTTTAATTAAGCTGAAATAAAATCAGAAGTCGAAGTATTTTTCTCTGAGCTTCTGTCCTCTGCCGTAGAAGAAGTTAAGTGCTGACTTTGCTTCTTCTTTTTCTTCCTCCGTTCCTGTCACATACTGCTTCATAAGTCTGCCCTCTTCGCAGCAAAGCTCGTCGTGACGCGGGAAATAATGCTCAAGCAGGAAACAGCTGTAGCGGACAAAGCGGCTCTCGCCGACAATACGGTATTCCTTGCTGATTGTGTCAACAGCTGCGGAATAATAATCCTTGATAGACTGAATAATTGCCTTTCTCTCGTTTTCGGGTGAGAAAACAATTGTTTCGCAGATGAACGCGCCGTCGTTGGATTCATAAGACGAATGGCTGTCCGTGCTGCCGACTATCGGAAGTCTTACGCCCTTCGCCATTGTCTCATAATATTTGACAGTCTGGAAACCGTTATGTTCAAAATATCTTTCTCCGCCGAGAACCTCGAAAGCATCAAAGGGCTTATGCTCAAGCATATAATCGCAGAACTGCTCGGGAATGTGGTAAGCGTCGCGCTTCCATGTGGGATGGGCAAAAATTCCGAGACCGTTTGCTTTTCTGATTTCATCAAAAATCCAGCAGCATGACGCATAAGGCACACGGTCGATATAGTCAGGAACATCAAGCTCGTCGGCAAGCTTCTGCATCTTTGCCTGATACTCGTCATAGGTCATTACATCGGGGGCCTCGCCGTAAAGTGAACGGAGCTTTTTGTCGTCACCGACCTCCTGAAGATGTCTGCCTTCTGTAAGAGCGTTAATGCTGTATTCGCCGCCGAAGTTAACAATATGAGTATCGTTTGTCTGGCCGTAAACGCGAGGCATATGCACCTCTTCACCGCAGACAATATTAAGCTCGATGTTAACATCCTTATAAGCGTTTATCGCTTCAAGCGACGGATAATATCTCATATGGTCGCTGATAACCATAAAGTCGTAGCCGTAGCGGCGGTAGTTTGCGCAGACAACGGGAGGCGTCTGGCTGCCGTCGGAGCGTGTTGTATGCATATGAAGGTCACCCATGAACGGATAACGTCCGCGGAGGTCATCTTCTACACAGTAAACCGAAAAGCGCTCGATTTTCTTATCGTTTTCGTCTCTGAAAATAAGGAAGTATTCCTGCTCCTTATCGAAGGTATGGTCAATATCGAAGCCGCCGTTTTCGTTGCAGATAATCTTTCTGTTTTTGAAATCGCCCGTCTTCGGGAAATCCACGGGATTGCCGCCGTCAAGAGCGCAGATTGTAAGGTCATATTCCCTGCCTGCCTCAAAGCGAACACGGCCTCCGAGAGGTCTGATGTGAACTGTCGTCGGCTTATCCTTTGTTACAACAAGAGGATAAACATCGTAATTGTTGAGAAGGTCTTTCATTTTGTGTGCCATTATCGTCTATCTCCTTTTAATTCCGTCTGCACGGAATAATTTCCCAAAGTTTATTTTTTCCTTTTCGGCTTCGGTTCGGGTAAATCCTCATATATTGCCCTGAAAAGCCCTGTCAGAAATTCTCTGTCATCAACATTGCTTACAAGAAGCATTTTCTTTGCGCCCTCATAGGGCAGCTCGTACTCAGCGTCCGGCATATATTCAACCGCGCTTTTTACAGGCTTTACAAGAAATCTGTCATCATAAATTCCGCCCGCAATTTTGCCTTTGTAATAGATTATGAATTCGCCCATCATCGCTCTGTAAGATATTCCGTCAAGGTCTGAAAGCTGTTCCAGAATAAAATCAAGATATTCTCTGTCCGAACTCATATCAGAACCTCCATGACGAAAGAAGAAATCCGGGAACTACAACTATCGCAAAGAATGCCCACGAAATCAGTGTGAAAACCTTTATGAATTTCATTCCGTTTTTCGGATATTCTCTTACATAAATTCTGTAATTTATTACCGACGCAAGCGAACCGATAAGCGAGCAGAGTCCCGCCGTGTCAGCGCCGTAAAGAAGGGCGGAAAGATTGGTTGTAAATGGATAAAGGACTATTGAAGCGGGAACATTTGAAATAAGCTGGCTCAGCGCCAACGCCCACCAGTATTCGTGTTCGGCAACGCTGCTGCTCAGGAATGCGGAAATTTTCGGATTTGCCGCGATTGACGATGAAAAAACGAAGAAACAGAGAAATGTCAGCAGCAGAACATAGTCCGTCTGCTTAAGCAGACTTCTGTCAACAATAAAAACCGAAACCGCAACAATAATCGCCGCGATATACCAGAACCTTGTTCTTGTGACGATTGTCAGAATTATCATTGCGAAAAGGCAGATGTAAACAATTCTGTTTTTCTTTTTGTCCCCGCTCCATTTACTGTCGGTTGTTTCGGATGCAAGCACGATTTTTTCATGCGCGTCTTTCCTGTAAAGGAAACGGATAAAAAGTATAAGGAGCAGACCCGAAAAAACATTCAGCGGAAGCATATGAAGCATGAATCTCCATACGGAAACGCCTGACTGACCGAACAGGAAAAGATTCTGCGGACTGCCGAAGGGCATAAGCATTGAGCCGCGTATTGCCGCGATGTTTTCCATTGAGATAACGGGAAGTATGTATTTTTCCTTCTGCCCCGAACGGAAAAGCAGAATTGTAAGCGGAACGAAAATAATAAGCGAAACATCGTTGGTTACAAACATTGAAGTAAAGAAAACGCCGAAAACAAGAAACAGCGACAGCCCGAACATGGTGCTGAGCTTTGACGAGAACCGTATAAGCGGCAGGAAGATGTTTTCCTTTTTAAAGCCCTCAAGCACCGTCAGCATCATGAAAAGAGTCGCAAGCGTGTTCCAGTCGATGTCCGCAAGCAGCGCGGTACTCGGCGGAGTTATGAACAGCGCAATAACAGCCGCAAGCAAGGATACCGACAGCATGATTTCTTTTTTCAGAAGCTCTTTTATTTTTACAAAAACCGATTTTGAATTAGCCATAAATCAATACGAAACAGCAGGAATCATTTGACGGATAAGAGAATGATAACTGTTTCATCCTTTTCTGTTTTCATCATTATATCATCTGTCAGCGGTATTATCAATATAAAACAATTATTATTAAAATATTTCTCAGCATAATTGAATCGGAAATAATAATATGATAAAATAGCCCTGATATGAACACGAAACGGAGATATTGAAATGTCGGAAAAGAAAGCAAAAGGAAAGAAAGCTCTGAAAGCAATAGCGGCGATACTGCTTGCGGCAGCGGTCGGATGCAGTGCGTGGAACATCGGTGTCAGAGTTAAATCAGACAAATATGATTTAATCAGTCTGGACACCTCAGATATCCCCTCACCTGTCGCCGGTCCCGAAATTGACGATTACGTTCAGCTCAGCGAGGTTAAAATGCACTATCAGGTTTACGGTCACGGCAAGCAGCCGCTGATTCTGATTCACGGCAACGGCGGAAGCATTAATTCGCTTAAAGAAGCAGCTTCTTACCTCGCCAACGATTACACGGTTTATCTCCCCGAAAGCCGCTGCCACGGGAAGAGCAGCGACCCGGGCGAAATTTCATACAAGCTTATGGCAAAGGACTTTGTTGAATTTGCCGAGGCGCTTGAAATTGAAAAGCCGCTGATTGTCGGACACAGCGACGGCGGTATAAACGCGCTTACAATAGCGGCAGAGTATCCGGATTTTCCGAAAGCGATTATCTCCTGCGGCGCAAATTCACATCCTTCGGAATTCAAGCCGTATTTTACAGTCTTTGTAAAAATCTGCAATCTGTTCCACAAGGACAAACTTAACGATCTGATGCTGACGCTGCCCGATTTTACCGAGGACTATCTTGCAAAAATCACCTGTCCGACATACATCGTCGCCGCGGAATACGACATCATGTGGCTGTCCGATTCGGTGTATCTCCACTCAGCCGTAAAGGGAAGCGACCTTTCGATAATCAAGCTCGGAAATCATTGCTCATACATGTCCGGCGACGGAAAACAGACCTACGTTCTTGCAAGAAACTGGTTTGAAAAAATTGAAAAATAAAAAAACAAGCAATTCTGAGGTATTACTGATAAGTAATTTCAGAATTGCTTGTTTATTATAAACTATAGAATTTAATGCTTTTTCATTGTTCTTAATCTGAAATCTGTTGTTTTCAGATACGGAGTAGTTTTGAATGAGATAGAATCAGACTTAGACGCTGCTGACAAAACGCAGGAATACTCGCGTATTTCAAGGTTTTTCAGCAAGTATAAGGCGATTATAGCCATTCAAAACCGGTTTCTCCCTAATTTGCACCGCCCAACGGCACAGACCCTTTTATTATGCAAAACTGCAGCCGTAGTCTCTTTTCGGAGGTCTGATATTTATCGCGAGCTTAACCTCTTTGTTGTTTTCGAAAACAGGGGCGTTTTCGCCCTCGACAAGCTTCCACCTTGCAGGTGTATAGGTGTTGCCTCTTATGACTGTACCCGCCATTGACGGACCGTCCTTTTCATAATAATATGTTGAACTGTTGATTTCATTTTTAATCAGATAATTATTTTCAACAAGGCAGCCGTTATTATGACTGTTCAGCGTTATTCCTATGCCGTTTTTCTTAAGCACATTATCGTGAACATAAAAGTCAGAGCTGTTGTTGTCAAGGTAAATTCCGACTTCCCTGTTATCGTGAATATAGTTGTATGCGATCTCCGAGCCTTCACCGTCAGTACCCCATTCATAGGTTGAACCGCAGTCATAGCCCAGAAGCGCGGAATGATACATCTCACAGCCGATGATTCTTGTCTTTTTCGCGCCTGAATGCAGAACGTGATATCTGCCCGTATCGCCGAGAGTACAGTTAATAACTGCATTGCCGACGCCGATTTCATTCACGCAGCCGAAGTTTGTACCCATATAGCAGACATCATGGATATAACAGTTTTCAACCGTATTGTTCTGTCCCGAAATATAAACTCCGTCGCCCCAGGTGTCCGAAATCTCACTGTTTTTCCATACGTTTCCCATTCCGCTG
>JAZUDP010000217.1:0-9572 GCA_045639705.1 Acutalibacteraceae bacterium | reverse complement strand
CTACCTTTTCGGCACCGTCGAAGCTGATTGAAGACAGTTCAGCCGCAGTTTCGACAAGATAGGTCGGACAACAGTTCTCACAAACCGCCTTCAACTTCGCGGTGTTGGAGCTTTGCCGTCCTCCTACTATAATCATGGCGTCGCATTCAGAAGCCAGTTTCATTGCTTCTTCCTGACGCTCGTTAGTAGCATTACATATTGTAACAAATATTTTTGCGTTTGTATAGTCCTTTTTTATCATTTTTAAAGATTTTTCCCATTCAATTGTATTAAAAGTCGTCTGTGAAACGACGATTATTTCTTTTTGAGAAAAATCAGGATTGCTTTTGATGATTTCTTCGAGTTCACCGCAGTTACGGAACACAACGCTTCTGCCTTTTACATAGCTTCTTATGCCCTGAACCTCGGGGTGATTCTCGTCGCCGGCAATCATTACAATGGAATTTTCATCGGAATTGTCGGTGACTATGCGGTGAATTTTTTTAACAAAGGGACAGGTCGCGTCGCAGAAATCGATGCCCTTTTCCCGAAGCTCGTCAAGCACCTGCTTTTCAACGCCGTGAGTGCGGACAACAACCTTTGTTCCGTCGGGAACGCTTTCGGGACTGTCGGCAATAACGACTCCCCTGCCTTTAAGGTCGTCGATAACCTGCGGATTGTGAATAATCGGTCCGAGGGTACAGACCCTTTCGCCGCCTTCAACCATTTTATAAAGCATATCGACAGCTCTGTTGACACCGAAGCAGAAGCCGGCCGTCTGAGCAAGCTTAATCTCCATGACCTTCACTCCAGAGTTCGTTGATTCTATCCATTACAAGCGTGCTGACCTTGCGCAGCTCCTTCATTTTGGTTGAATTTTCGTCAAGACCGAATTCCTCGTATTTAATCGGTTTGCCGTATCTGACGGTAAGGCGCGTACCGGACTTTGCCTTGTCGCAGGTATAGATTGAAACGGGAACAACATCGCACTTGCATTCCCTTACAACATAACCTATTCCGCCCTTGCCCTTCTGAGGCGTAAAGTCCTCGGAGCGGGTACCCTCGGGGAAAATTCCGAGAGCCGCGCCGCTTTTAACGATTTCAACGGCGTAGTTGATTGCGTCAAAATCGAACTTTGAGCGGTCAACGGGGAAGGAATTGAGCTGACTGAGGAACCAGCCGACAACCGCGTTTTCGAAAAGCTCCTGCTTGGCTATAAAATGCATTTCGCATTCCGGACAGCCCGAGCCGACGATAACAGGGTCGAGAGCGGTGATGTGGTTGGGAGCGAGGATGACTCCCCTGTCCGTCGGAACGTTCTCCGTACCGATGTAATTAACTTTATATTTTGATTTGATAACAAGCGCCGCTATCGGCTTGATAACCTTATAAAGCGGATGCTTCTTATGCTTTGAATAGTCAAATTTATATGCCATTTCAGTTACCTGCTTTTTCCTTGATAATCTGAATGATTCTCTCCGCGCCCTCTTCGAGATTGCAGTCGCCGTTGTCGAAGAAAATCGCGTCCTCAGCCTGCTTAAGCGGTGCGATTTCACGGTGAGTATCCTGATAGTCTCTCTTGATTATATCGTCAAGAACGGCCTGATAATCGGGATTTTCGCCCTTTTCCTTCATCTCAAGCCAGCGGCGCTTTGCACGGGACTCGGGAGAGGTTGTGAGAAAAATCTTGACCTGTGCGTCGGGAAGAACAACCGTACCGATGTCCCTGCCGTCCATGATGCAGTTGTTGTTTTTTGCGATATCTCTCTGCAAATCAAAAAGGAAGGCTCTTACAGCGGGAATCGAGGAAACGTTTGAAGCTCCCATTGATGCCTCGGGAGTTCTGATATCCTCGGAAACATCCTCGCCGTTGAGAAAAACGTGCTGCGCTCCGTCAACAAAGCCGAGCTTGACCTCGATTTCTGAAAGAGTTGCCGCAACGGCTTCGGCGTCTTTTGTATCAATTCCCTTGCGGATGGAATAAAGTCCCACCGTTCTGTAAAGCGCGCCCGTATCAACATAGATATAGCCGAGCGTTTTGGCGATAAGCTTGGCCACGCTGCTTTTTCCTGCGCCCGCAGGACCGTCAATTGCTACATTAATTGCCATAATTTAATCTCCTTTTATAATCCGTATTAAGCGTTTTCGCCTGCAAGTCTGCCTGTTGAAAACGCAATCTGTAAATTGAAACCGCCTGTGTAGGCGTCAACATCAATTACTTCGCCCGCGAAATAGAGGTTCGGCATAAGCTTGGACTCCATTGTTTTCGGGTTGATTTCCGACACCTTAACACCGCCCGAGGTAACAATCGCTTCCTCAATCGGACGGAAGCCTTTGACTGTAACCTTAAAGCTCTTCAGAAGCTCAACAAGTCTGCGGCGTTCCTCTTTTGTAATCTGATTTACCTTTGTATTGCCCTTTATTCCGCTTAATTTAACAACAACGGGTATAAGCTTGCGCGGAAGAAGTGCGCCGAGAGAGTTTATATAATCCTTGTTTGTATTTTCGGAAAAATCACGGAGAATACGCGCGTCAAGCTGCTCGGCGGTAAGCGCAGGCTTAATGTCAATAAGGATATGATACCTGTTCTTTTCCATTTCACGCAGATGTGAGCTTGCGGAAAGAACCATCGGACCCGAAACGCCGAAATGAGTGAACAGCATTTCGCCGAAATCCTCATAGACAACCTTGTTATTCTTCTTTGTATCGACAACCTTCATGCCGACATTTCTGAGCGAAAGACCCATAAGCTCCGAGCAGAAGCCCTCATGAGCCGTAAGCGGTACAAGCGAAGGCTTCAGTTCAATTACCGTATGACCGGCCTGTCTTGCAAGCTCATATCCGTCGCCCGTGGAGCCTGTCTGCGGATAGGACATGCCGCCTGTTGCAACAATAACGCTGTCGGCGAAAATCTCGTCGCCCTCATATGTTCTGACGCCCTTAAGAACGCCGTTTTCCGTTATAAGCTCCTTTGCTCTGCCGTTTATGATTTCAGCGCCGTCATCCGTGCCGTAATGAATAAGCGCGTCGACAATATCGACAGCCTTGTCCGAGACGGGAAAAACTCTGTTTCCGCGCTCGCATTTAAGCGTTACGCCCATATCCTCCATAAGCTCAACCGTATCCGACGGCATGAAATTCGAAAAAGCGCTGTAAAGAAATCTGCCGTTGACGGGAACGTTGGAAATAAGCTCGTTCAGCTCTTTGCAGTTGTTCGTGACATTGCATCTGCCCTTGCCCGTAATCATAACCTTGCGCGCCGGGCGTTCGTTGCGTTCGAGAATGACAACATCCTTGCCCATACCCGAAGCCGTGCCTGCCGCAAGCAGACCCGCGGCACCTGCTCCGACAATCAAAATCCTCTGTGACATACATTCACCTCAAATCCTATCTATTTTATATCAAAAAGAAAGAAATTGCAAGATAATTCATTGACTTTAATAAACAATATAATGTATAATTTTACTCAGAAATAATTAGGAGGTAATAAATATGGGAACAGGCGCACATGTTCTTTGGTATAAGCATCCTGCAAAGGAATGGGTCGAGGCTCTGCCGATAGGCAACGGTTTTCTCGGCGGTATGGTATTCGGCGATGTGGAAAACGAAACCGTCGGACTTAATCTTGACACTCTGTGGTCGGGCTGCGCTCACGGTTATCCTGTTGAAAATAAGGTTGAACACTTTAAAAAGGCGCGTCAGATGACGATGGACGGCAAGCCGCTTGAGGCAAGGGACTATATCCGGAAAAATCTCAACGGCTGCGACAGCGAATGGTTTCTTCAGATGGGTATACTTAAAATTTCGTCCCGTGAAAAAATCTGTCCAAAGCAGTTCAGACGCGAGCTTGATATCGCGACAGCCGTGGCAAAGACCGAATGCATGGCTAACAGCACCTTATATCAGAACGAGGCGTTTATAAGCAATCCCGACAGGGTTCTTGTTTACCGCTTTACCGCCGAAGGCAAGAAAAAGCTGAGCTTCAACGTAATGATTGACAGTGAAATACGCAACGAGGTTGAAACCGACGGCGACACATACATTCTCCGCGGCATTTGCCCGACGCATGTTGACGAAGATACCGAAACATATGAGGACGGCGAAAAGCAGGGCATTAAATTCTGCTGTATGTTTAAAATAGTAACCGACGGCGTTATTAAGGCGAACAAAAATCATCTCTGCCTTACAGACGCGACAGAGGCTGACATAATTCTCACGGCTGAGAGCAATTTTGAAGCATGGAACAAGCCGACATATCTTTCACAGAAGGACTATGAAGGCATCTGCCGCGAAAGAATCGAAAACGCGGTCAGACTCGGCTTTGACGAGCTTAAGGAGCGTCATATTGCCGACCACAGAAGCTTTTATGACAGAGTTTCGATTAATCTCGGACTCAGCAAAAAGTTCAACGTTCCCACCGACAGAAGACTGCACGAATTCCTCACAAACAAGGACAATGACAACGACCTTTACTGCCTGCTTTTCAACTACGGCAGATATCTTACAATCGCGGGCTCGCGCGAGGGCAGTCAGGCTATGACGCTGCAGGGAATATGGACATTCAGACTCCGCTCTCCGTGGCGTTCCAACTACACCGTAAACATCAATACGGAGATGAACTACTGGCCGACAATGCTCTGCTCGCTTCCCGAAATGAACAGACCGCTGATTGACCTTATATGTGAGCTTGCGGAATCGGGTAAAGAGGTTGCGAAGAATTACTACGGCGTGCGCGGAACCTGCGCTCATCACAATGTTGACCTGTGGCGCATGCCCGTTCCGGCAATGGGTAATCCCGTATGGTCGTTCTGGTCGATGTCGGTCGCATGGTTCTGCCGTCATCTGTTTGAGCAGTACGAATATACGCTTGATAAGGAATACCTTGAAAAGACGGCTCTTCCCGTAATGAAGGACGCCGCCCGCTTCTGCCTTGACATGCTTATCGACGACGGCGAGGGATATCTGATTTTCGCTCCCTCAACCTCGCCCGAAAACGAATATATTATTGACGGCAAGGAATGCTCAATAAGCAAGACAACATATATGACAATGGGAATTATCCGCGACCTTTTCCTCAATATTATGAAATCGGCGGAAATTCTCGGCAATGAAGACGAAATCACAAAGGAGATAAAGGAAGCATATCCGAAGCTTCTTCCGTTCAGAAAAGGCTCAAAGGGTCAGCTGCTTGAATGGTACGGCGACGAAAAGGGCTTCGACCCCCATCACCGCCACGTTTCACATCTTTACGCCGTTCATCCGGCAAGACTTATTGATGTTGACGAAACACCGGAGCTTGTAAAGGCGGCGCGCCGCACTCTCGAGCTTCGCGGCGACAACGGAACAGGCTGGAGCCTCGGCTGGAAAATCAATTTCTGGGCAAGACTCCGCGACAAGGATAAGGTTATCAAGCTTATTGACAATCAGCTCCGCTACATCAAGCCGAAATACAAAGCGGGCAGAGGCGGCACATTCCCGAATATGTTCGACGCTCATCCCCCGTTCCAGATTGACGGCAACTTCGGCGCGACAAGCGGTATCGCTCAGGCTCTTATGCAGAGCAAGGACAACACAATTCTTGTTCTTCCGGCGCTTCCCGATAAATGGGCGGACGGTCACATTCACGGTCTGACGGCTCTCGGCGGCGCAAGGGTTGACATTGACTGGGAAAACGGAAAGCTGACAAAGCTTGTGCTTGACGGCAAGGGCGAGTACAATGTTGTTTACGGCGGGCAGAAAGTAACCGTTAAGCTTGACGGCAAAAAGGAAGTTGCGTTCTGATGATTGCGGATTTATACGATTTTGACGGCACAGTTTTTGACGGTGAATCGGGCAGCGAGTTTTTCATGTTCTGCCTTAAGCGTCACCCTTCGTTAATCAGATTCTTTCCCCGTCAGCTGCTTGCAATTGTAAGGTATGCGTTAAACGGCAAAAAAGAGCTGAATAATTTCAAAAGCGAATTTTACCGTTATATAACCGCCATTGATGTAAAGAGTGAGGCGGAGGCCTTCTGGGACAGAAACGCTCACAGAATGAACGGCTGGTTCAGACCCCGTGAACACGATGTTCCCGTTGTAATCTGCTCCGCTTCTCCCCTGTTTCAGATAAAACCTATATGCGACAGACTCGGAGTCAGCCTTATAATCGCGACGGATATGGACGAAAAGACGGGAAGGCTCAAAGACATCAACTGCAAGGGCGAAAACAAGCTTGAATACATCAGAAAATACGCCTCCGGCTACGAATTCCGGGATGTTTACACCGACAACACCGAATCCGACGCGCCCATACTCAGCCTTGCTCGGCGGAACAGATACAAGGTTGAAAAAGGAAAGATAAGTAAAATATAATAAGCTTATACAATTGTGCAAAAGCTGATTAAGCTCTGCATCAGCACTACAAATTGGTATTTGCCGCAGTACCTGCGGTCGTTCGCCGGGTTGGCGATAATCAGAATTATTATTGCTGTGCGCGAGCAGGTATATTTTTTCGGGATGTCGGGGAAGTCATCCCCTACAAGCTTTAATTTAAAAAGGTGTCATTCTGAGCAAAGCGAAGAATCTCTGCCTGCCGTTTTTGAGATTCTTCGTCGTTCCTCCTCAGAATGACATTACATGTTCCAACTGCTCGCGCACGATAACTTTATTTCTGCTTATCGCTAACCCGGCGAGGGCGCGGAGGCACTCCGCCAGATTGGTAATTCACACATCCATTACCAACATATTTACAAAACGATACAACAGACGGTGATACTATGACTGACAAAGAACGAAAGGAACTCGTTGAGGCATATCTCGGCAGAACGGTACACATTGAAATTGACCGACCTGTCGGATATGTTCACGAAAAAGAAAGCTATTCCCTCACCTACCCGCTCAATTACGGCTATATCCCGAAGGTTTACGGAGGCGACGGCGAGGAGCTTGATGTTTATCTTCTCGGCGTAAATGAACCCGTAAAGGAATATACAGCGAGAATTATCGGCGCCGCGTACAGAAAAAACGATGTTGAAGACAAGCTTATCGCCGCACCCTTCGGCATAAGCTTCACTGCGGAGGAAGCTTACAGGGCAATCGAATTTCAGGAAAAATGGTACGATACCGAGGTCATAATCAGCGATGTCAGCCGATATCCGCATTTCACGGTCGGTAAAAAGGAGGAAGCGGAATACTACCACCGCCCCGGCGCGTATATCATTCCGATAAAGGACGGCACGGTCGGTCTTATCGGAACAGAACGCTTCTGCTTTATCGGCGGCGGACGCGAGGAAGGTGAAAACGACATTGAATGTCTTAAGCGCGAGATTATTGAGGAAACGGGATACGCCTCTGTCATAAACGAATATGTCGGCTCGGCCGAAGAATATAAAAGTGACCAGCCCGCTATCGGGTATTTTCATCCCGTTCAGAACTATTATATCGGCGAGCTGACGGAAAAAATCTGCGAACCGATTGAGCTTGACCATGTACTCAGCTGGGTAAAGCCCGAGGAAGCTGTCGGAAAAATATGGATTGAAATGCAGAAAAAAGCTCTTGAATTCTTAATTTCGGAGAAAAAAGTATGAAAACTATACTCGTTGATATGGACGATACAATAGAAAACTGCACCGAGGCGTGGGTAAATTATGTCAACGCGCGCTTCGGCACGGATGTAAATCCCGGCAGCCTTCGCGACTGGGATGTTTCAAAGGCGTTTCCGACGCTGACGCGCGAGCAGGTCTACGGCGTTACCTTCGAGGACGGTTTCTGGCGCACGGTAAAACCGATTGACGGCGCGGCGGAATATATGAAAAGGCTGATTGACGAAGGAAACAGGATTTATATTGTAACCTGTGCCGCATACGAAACTCTGCGTGTTAAAATGGAAGAGGTTCTGTTTAAATTTTTTCCGTTCATTAAATGGAGCGATGTTATAATCGCCTCAAAAAAGCAGATGATAAAGGCTGATTTTCTTGTTGACGACGGCGTTCACAACCATATCGGCGGCGAATATACGCGCCTGCTTTACACCGCGCCGCACAACAGCGAATACGATGCCGCCGCAAACGGAATGCTTCGGGTTGATAACTGGAAGGAAGTCTACGATATTATTTCAGCAGAATAAATAATAAAAGAGATGAAATATTATGTTATACGAAACCGTAAATGAAATGAAAGAAATTTCTTATGAGGAATTCAGCGCCGATACTCTTACCCTTGCCGTGCTTTCAAAGGACGAGCTTAAGCAGAACGGTGCGGAACTCGGACTCGGCACGGACTGTCTTGCTCTTAAGCCCTTTCAGATTGACTGCGGCGATACGGAATACATGATAAATGTTGAAAAAATAAGCACCGATGTCGAATCGGCGCATGAGGACAGCATATATATTATCATCAGAAAAAATCTGCTTGCGATAATTGACTGCGACAGTGAAACAAAGGAGTATTTTTTCAAGGCGCTCGCAAACGGCAAAAAAGGATATTCCGTCGAAAGAATGATTTCATATTTTCTCTACGCTCTTACGACGGACGATATGAAGGAGCTTGACGGCATAGAATACAGAATAAGCAAATGCGAGGACGCCGTTCTTACAGGCGGCAAAACCGATAATATAAACAGCGAGATTCTGAAAATCAAAAGAAAGCTTCTGCGTCTGCGCTCATTTTACGAACAGATGTCGGATATCGCCGACGAGCTTGTGCGCAACGATATCAAGCTCTTTGCCGATAAAAAGCTGAAGTATTTCAGAGATTACGGACAAAGCACCGATAAGCTTGCCTCCAAGGTTGACATGCTGCGTGAAAGTCTTGTTCAGCTCCGCGAGGCATATCAGGCAAGCATCGATTTAAAGCTCAACAACACAATGAAATTTTTCACCGTTATCGCTACGTTTTTTCTTCCGCTTACCCTTATAACAAGCTGGTACGGAATGAATTTTGTCAATATGCCGGAGCTGAGGTGGCATTACGGATATGTTTATGTTATTGCGCTCAGCGTCGCGGTTGCCGCCGGCTGCATAATATGGTTCAAAAAGAAAAAGTTTATGTAAATAAGATACGGCTTTTACGGGACATTCAAACATGTCCCGTTATTTTTTGGCATGTCCGATTAAGAAAAACACATTTTTTCAATCCCTCCGCTTGATATATATTCGATGTTTTGCCAAAGGCTCCTCTTTCAAAAGAGAGCATGGGCAAGAGCAGAGCCTTTGCCCTACGAACATATTTATTGCATCCTGTCATTCTGAGGAGAAACGACAAAAAATCTGAAAGGGCGGGCTGAGATTCTTCACTTCGTTCAGAATGACACACAATTATTATATCCGTATCGTAGGGGCGATTCACGAATCGCCCGTCAGAGTTTGATGAAATTCCGCGGGCGACCAAAGGTCGCCCCTACGGTGTTTATTGTATAACGTACAAATTACAATTTATCGATGAGATTGGATGGAGCAAGCGCCCCTTGTCTAAAGAGGAGAGGGCCAACGATAGTTGGCGAGGGGATTCTATAAAAAGTCTGATGAAAACTGAGAAAGAATCCCTCCACCGCCATTCGGCGGTCCTACCCCTTGTCACTTCGTGACATTCCCCTTGCAGGGGATGCCCTTTAGGGCA
>JAZUDP010000216.1:0-6337 GCA_045639705.1 Acutalibacteraceae bacterium | reverse complement strand
CAAGCCTCCTTTCTTTGTATAGTCATGAGTTATTCCGTCGTAATCATTTTCAATACGTGAACAACTCATGTACGCAGAAGCTGCAACGGCGGAACGCCCTGCGCCTCTGCTTATGATTTTTGCTTCAAGATGATAAATTGCTGGAATCAGCTCCTTAAAACTATTTCTTGACAAATTTAATATTTCACTCTAAAATACTGTATGGAACAGTCAACTCCTTTCCTGTTTCACCAGACGTAGGTCCATTAAGGAAAACAGCAGACGACAAAGAAAGTATTATTGAAAGGAGAATGCGTATGGTATATAAAGTTTTCTGTAAAGTAAAGAATGTTATTCACAAAATGACAATCACAATCAAAACCCCTATCATTGATTTTTCGTTTGCTCCTATGATTATTATTTAGCTATATGCTATTTCTAAATAAACCTCTCAAAAGCCATGCTATGAGAGGTTTTGTTTTCAACATTTGACTCGTTAGGTTTCCGCAGAGACCGCACACCCATAATCTTTAAAAATTATCCGGTGGATGATTTTTAAAGGCAGTCGGTACAGATATATTTTTCTGTAACAGCCTGATGTTACACCGGCTGCACAGGCGTTGACGGTAGTCAAGGGCTGACCTCGTAGAGCGCACTTACACCGCTTTTTACGGTGGTGAGTAAGTGCGCCCTTATACAAGGGAATCAGCTTCTGTGAGATAAACCGTAAAGATACTGCTCTAATTCTTCAAGCTCCATGCTGTTTGTTTCGGGCATTGTTTTCTCTAAAATTGCACCTTTCTGAATAAGTCTGCGTGTTCGTGCCTTCTGTTCCTTTTTTCTGTCACGCATTTCGGCTTCTTCAAGTCTGTGCTTCGCCTGTGCAAGCTCTTTTTCTTCTTTTGTCATAAAAATCAATCTCCTTTCTGCGGCAACGAAAACGGTGCCGCTTTTTCATTTGCTATTTTGGTATGGCACCGCATTTACTGCTTTTGCGGCATCATCCGAACATATCAAGTGCGTCAAGAGCAAGGTTGTCATTCTGTTGTTTTTCGTCATCAGATAATAAGGTCTTATCACTGCCCGAAGAAACAACTGTCAGCTTCGCATTGCTGATTTCTTCCCGGATTATCTGACGAAACCGTTCAAGCTCTTCGTCCTGTCTGTTCTGCTTTTCAATGATTCCGATCTTTTCTGCAATAGCGTCGATAATGAATCTGTTCCTTGAAAACTTTCTGCCCTGACTGCTGAAAAACTCAAGTATCTTCAAATGTTCGTTGTTCTTTTGATTAAACCTGACATTGATACGGTACTCGGCACTCATACAATCTGACCTTTGTTCATCTGAAGCTCGGCAAGATATTCATATCCCTTTGCTGCTGCACAGATGTCGTTAATGAACTTCACCCTGTCGGGATTGTATTTGTAAAAGTTTTTTACAATACATCCGCCTCCACCCGTGACATACAGAGTCATTGTATTTTCATCATAACCATGTTCGCGGAGTCTGCGGAAAATATCGTCAACATATTCCTTAACAGTTGCTTTTATGATTTTCAGGTCAGCGGGAACAATATTCGCAGTTCCGCTGCAAAGTACCTCATCAATAATGTTGTCGTTCAGCTCTCTATGCATTTTTCTCTGAAATTCCTCTCTAACCGCTATGGTACACTGATAAGTACCGAATTTCTCTGTGTACATATTTGCTGTCTGCGGTCTGCCGTTTACCATATACAGAACATTCATTGTGCCGTTGCCGATGTCGGCGATAAGGTTAAGACCTTCCATTTTTGAAGCTATCTCTGCAATTGCCGCATATCCCTGCGGATAAATGCTGACACCTGTAATGCGGATGTTATATTCGGTTTTCTGATAAATGAAGCTGACCTCTTCATTTTTGGAAAGATACTTTTTGAAGTCTTCTTTCTGTCCCGATGTCCATGTCAGAGGAAGTCCTGCCGCAATATAAATGTCGGCACAGGTTACCCCTTTATCCCGGAGCTCCTTTGCAGCAGCAACGAGTGTGAGCAGGTAATAATCCTCGTCCTTGATTTTTTCGGGAATGAATTCTTTATGACCTTCGCCGATGAGATAGTACATACCGTTGTACACAAGCATATCTCTTGTGAAAAGCGGTTCCGAGTCATAGGCTCTGATTCCCGTTTTGAAGCAATGATTTGCAGTTTTGATATTGCCGTAACCGTGGTCAATACCGATAATGAATTTCTTGTTTAAACCTTTCAATTAAATTCCTCCTAAAATTTGAGTTATCGTAAGATTAATGTAGATTTCTAACCGTAATCAATGTGGAACATAACTATTCATCCTTTCTGATTTAATATAAAAAGCCGCTTTCCTTACATAGAAATAAAAGGAAAACGGCTGAGTTTGTTGTACAACTATTAAAAAGTGGTGGTGGCAAAAATTGCCACCACCACTTTTTAAACCATTGTTTTGGTCTGGGCAAATTTTGCCCAGACCACTTTATCAAGGTAAATCTATTGGTTTGGTCTGGGCTATTTTAGCCCAGACCACTTTAGATTCATAAAGCAATTTCCGGTGCTGGCTAAAATAGCCAGCACCACTTTTGTTTGAGGGGATAAAAAGAGCCGTTTTCCATTACAGAAAGCGGCTCAATTCGGCTGAAATATGTATTTTTTGCTGTTTGTGTACCTTTTACGGTACTTTACTGTCTTTCTTCGACAAATTGCTGTTGCAAACCGTGCTACAATGATATATAATGTTGACGAACATTTGTTCTACTACTATATTCTTGGTAAGCACTCATTTACAGCCCCTCTATTTATATAATACTGCGTTTTTGCAATTACCCCGATTTGGGCGTAACAGTGAAAACCGATTTACATAACAAGCCTGAAAGCATTGACGGATATAGCGTTGGAGTACATTTGTGTGATTATCGCATAATAATTGGCTCTGTTTTACAAAAAATTTTTTAAATATTTTACGGGAAGTGATAAAAATGAAGGATATTAAAGCAATTTTCTGCGACGGCAACGTAATTGTCGGCGGAGTCAAGCGTTCCGCAGGTAAATATTCAAAGATACTTCTGAATGCTTTTACTGACAAAAAAGGCGAATATATTATTGAGAAAAAGCTGGAAAAAGAATATGCAGCTATTGCAAAAACTCTTAAATCCCTGCTTTGTCCCGAAATGCTTATTGAGACTCCGGATATTGCCGAAAGTCTGATTAACTGCATATCTGCAATAAAAGTCCTTTTCCCGTTTAATGTTTCCGATGAAATACAGAAGACAACGGAATTATTCTCCGACAAGAATATTCACGACGTAAATATACTAAAGCAATCGAGAACTGATAACCCACATGAGTTGTGGGAAAAATATCCTGAACTGTCAGACGCACAGTTTGTTATCCGCACCGTTGAAATTGAAAGTGAAATTAAGGATTGTCTTCTGTTCTTTGAAAATATCAGTCACGATATTTCCAAGGCTTATTCTGAAATGAAAGAAATTGCCGACACATATTCCGAAATGCAAAAGCATTATGAAAATGATTTACTCCCCGTGGCGGCTGACTCGCTGAACAACTGGAATATCTCTGAACTTAAAACAAGGTATATATCCGTACTCTCAAAAAAGGGTAAGAAAACTCTCGGCAGAGAAATGATATTTACAAGCTACCGTGATTTCATCATAGCTGATTTATTTGAGGGTATTCATTACGGACATTACACAAGGCAGTGTATTATCTGCGAGAAATACTTCCTAATGGAAAAAGCATTTAATCAAAAGGTCTGCGGCGGCAAAACCACTATCAAAAAAACTTACAGCAACGATACATATTCCTGTGCGGAATATGCTCAGAAAACAAAGCGGAATGATAAGGCGGACAGTAATCCGATTAAAAAGATTTACGAGGGCAGATTATCTCAGCTTCGCAGAAGCAGGGACAGAGGTCTGATTTCAGACGAATTTTATGAAACAGCCAAAGCCATAGCAAAGGAATACCTGAAAAGGACGGATTATGATAAGGCTTATGCGGAGAGTGCTTACAAAACTGATATGACGCAGGAGGAAATATATAAGGCAGTTGAAAGGAAACTGAGAAATGTATGAAAATGAACATGATACCTTTTCGGTAACTGACTACGGCAGAGACTTTACAATGTTTCACTGTATTACAGCTCCATCAAAACCCGATTATCAGAATTGGGTAAGAAAATTCAAGGAATCAGGTAAAAAAGAAACAAAATATTTTGATTGGATTTTAAGCTGTAATGAAGAACAGATAAACAGCACAGCACTTATTTCTGCCCGTAAGTATAACATGCCGTCACATTTTGCAGATATTAAGCTGAGTATTGCTCAGGGTATCCTGGAAGCGATTGACCATTATGATTTTTCTGCCGGTAAATCATTTATACAGTTTAAGGACTACTATGTCCGTAAAGAGATTCTGCGGTATGTTCGTACAATGCAGACGAGTTTCAGTATTACATCAGAAAGATATTATGACGATTTACGCAAGGCAATGGCAATATACAACGACATGGGGCAGAAAAATGATGATGAAACATTAATGACAATAGCTAAGCAGGTATGTCCGAAGAAAAGCGTCCATAAAGCATTAAAAGCAATCAGAGCGTTGATTGAAGATGGTCTCTGCAATATGAGACAGATTCCGTTTGAACGGTTAAAATCGGAATACGATGATGAAGAAACCGATTTTGCTCAGGAAATATATTCTGATGAAAGTTTTGAAGGCTACAATTTCATGTATCATAAAATGCGTTATCAGTCTATATGGGCAGCGTATAACGAATTGTCAGAAAGAGAACGCAGGATGATTGCACTAAATCTCGGTTTCTGCCGTAAATGTCACGGCACGGGAATGAGGGTTACAGATGAAGACGGAACAAACGAGGAAGTTATACCGATAAAGTCAGTGCCGTATACGGTGATTTCAGATATGCTTGAATGCTTTGACCCGAATATGATAAAAAGGGATTTGCGGGATGCGTACAGAAAAATGTTTGAGTTTATGAAGAAAACCGATTATTTTAAAAACTTCCCTGACGATAAGCTTGAGCAGCTAAAAAAGGAAGCTGAAGAATTACAAAAAGAAATTGATTTACCGCCCGAAAAGATGAGACCGTTTTATGCTCATCTGTGGGAGGATAAATTAAAGGATTAGTAATCATTAATTGCACATGATTTTACAATAAAGAAAAAATATGATATAATTACACTAATAAGGAAGTGACAATATGAGTTTAAATAAAGATATAATAATTAGAATTGAAGAATTATTAGATTCTAAGACGGTTTCTGCTGTAGTACTTAGCGAAAACGATGAAAAAAAAGCAGATGATTGTAAAAATAAAATTGATGAATATAAAAATGAAATCGGGTCCTCAGATAATATTAATGAAATAATTGATTGGTTTATAAATCATAGTAATTACTATGATTTACTTCCATACTTAGGCATAATCATGATAAAAAATCATCAACTTGATCCATTTGAAATATGTAAAGAAATAAGCGAAAATGATTCTTGGATTTTTTTCAATCTTTTTCAGTTTTCGTTTGAGTATATTGATTTAGTATCAAATGACAGAATTATAGATTTGGCAAAATGTTTGGATTCTAAAAAACTGTTAACTCTCCAAACGGCTGCAGCAATATCAAGTTATTACAAAAACAAACCTACTCAATTAAAAGAACTGTATGATAAATACTATGTAATGAAATTGCCAGAATTAAATACAATAATACAATGCAGTTCAGTTTATTTTCTTGAAACTGATTACATTTATATCAATGAGTATGTTGCAAATTTGTTGAAAAGTAAAAATCATAATCACATCTTTTGCGGCTTACAGATATTGCTTGATTTTATTAAAACAAACTGGTCATTCGTAAAAGATAAGATTGAATTAATAAAAGAGCAAGTTGATTTTCAAAAAAACGAAGCAGAGTATTACGGAATAAAAGAGACTATATGTAGAATATTTTACAGAGTTCTTATTTTTTACCCTGAATTTGATCCAAAAAAAGAATTACATCAAATAATTTGCAGTATTATTAAATCGGATCCCAATTTACCTATACAAGGTTTTCTTCGCGAGATTTACTCCACCAAAGATTCTGCAGATATAGTATTATTTAACCAAGAATATTTATCGTTATTATGTAATACGAAAATTGAAACATTCAGAGGCAATTTACCAGTTTTAGATTTAATACTATATTCAAAATTAAAAAATAATATGAACGAGGAATTTTTCCATAACATTAGTTTATTTTTAAATAATAATCCTAATATCCGTATTACTGAAGCCTTTCACACCTCATCAGATTATATTATTAAAA
>JAZUDP010000215.1:0-4727 GCA_045639705.1 Acutalibacteraceae bacterium | reverse complement strand
CGCCTTCTCAGCTTTCCGACCACGTCGCAAAAAGCGTGGAGGAGCTTTACCTCCCCGAAGGCGGTCTCGGGCTGAGCATAGAATTAAACTATGACGTTCCGCTTGAAAACATGGCGGCATTGCTTGACGCCGCCGAAAAATACAGATTTTATAAAGGCTGATAATTAAAGTCCGATATGACCGAAAAAAGACCCGCGGAGAGCTGTCCGCAGGTCTTTGAAATTCTATCATTGATTTTTTCAGATATCCGGTATTTCAAGATTTGCTCCGTTCTGTTCAGCCGACTGGCTTGCGATTATTCCCGGAAGAGACATCCTTATCGCAAAATCCACGTCAAGAACGGGCTTTTTGTTTTCAAGAACACAGTCAACAAAATCCCCGAACATGCGTGAATCTCCGCCGCCGTGGCCGAAGGCATTGGCGTTGCCGTATTCGTCAAGATAGGCTGTCGCCACGGGAATTTCGATTTTCTGCGAAAATGTACCCGGTATGCTTGCAAGATTCGCAAAGCTGTGAGCGTTGTCAACAATTGTGCGTCTGTCCGTTTCGATAGAACCGCGTGTGCCGCACAGACGGTAGTTATGGTCATAGCTTGTGTATGCGCCGAAGCTGACAAGCAGCTTTATCACCGCGCCCTTCTCCGTCTTGAAAATCGCCATGGCGGTCGAATTTTTCTTCGGGAAATACGGGTTGTATACGATATCGGAGGTCATGCACGATACGCTGACACAGCGGTCATTCATAATGTAAAGAAGCGGGCCTAATTCGTGAGTGGAATATTTTATCGCTGAAATATATGTACGCCAGTGTCCTTCGGGGTAGTTGTCGGGCGCAAACTCTTCGGGATTTATGGCATGAAGGTACTCTGCCTCGGCAAATACAACATCGCCGAATTCACCCTTTTCACGCATCTGCTTCCACGTTTCGATAAATGCCCAGTAGCAGCAGTTTTCTCCTGCCATGTAGATTAAATCGGGATGCTCCGAAACGATTTTTCTGAGTTCAGACGCTTCTTCAACGCTTGTAATTGACGGGATTTCGCATAAAACGTGCTTTCCCGCTTCAAACGCTTTTTTAACAATCGGCACATGATATACGGCCTCTGTTGCAACTATTACCGCGTCGATATCCATTTTAAGCAGCTCGTCATAATCGGACATATAGATTACATCGTTCACATCCATCGACTCGAAATACTCTTTGCAATGCGCAAGAACCTTTTCGTTGTGGTCACACGCCGCAACTATTTTGCATTTCGGGTTGCCGAATCCGCATGCCGCAACAGCAGCACCGCGTCCGCAGCCGACAATTCCGCAGCGTAAAATTTTACCGTTCATGATATATTCTCCTTATCTTTTGTTTATTATTTTCAATTCCACATTAGAGGTGTTGCCCTCAATAACTGCTTCTTTGAGATATCTCAGATTGAAATAATAATCTCTGCCCGTGCCGCTGATAAAACGGTTGTTTCTGAGAATCAGCTTTTCATGCACGGGAGTCTCCGAGGTTTTATCCATGACCACAGGCTCATATCTGATAATGTCGTCGCCGAAAGCGGAATATCTTGCGGCGCAGTTTATGACCGTGTTATTTTCAAAAGTAATCGTTCCGCTTCTGCCCGACTCAAACCAGAAATTCGCATCGTCCGCAACGCAGAGAGCTGACGCGCCCATGTTTCTGAATATGTTATTTCTGATAACAACATCCTTTCTTGTTGTACAGAGAATCGCTCTTGACGGAATGCATTCAAAAATATTGTTTTCAACCGTAAGTGAGGCCGTGCGCGAAACATTTTCGATAACATCGTTTTCCGCAGGCTCTCTGTCGGGAATATTGTCAACCTTTATCAGAATGTCCGTCAGACTGATTTTTTCTGCCGAAAGCACAGTTGCTTCACCGTACGGCAGAAGCGTGTTGCCGCAAACATATTCGATTCTGTCCCCTGCTGCATAAGCCTCAAAGCCCCACGATTCGTGGTTGCTGTACCTTACAAGCACCGTGTTATTGCTTCTGTCAACATTAATAATTCTGAGGTGAGTGCCGTGAATATTTATTATATCATCGTGCGCGCCCTTTGCCCTGCAGTTTATAACCTTCACATCTCCCGAACAGCCCGAAAAATGGAAGAAATCCGCGTCGGACACTACCGTCCTGCCTTCCTTCGGTGTGCAGTCAAGTCCGTTATAAAGAATATCGCGGCTGTTCTGCGCAAGGATTCCGAAGCCGTTCATCGACATGATTCTCAATTTTTCAAGCGTTACATTGCTGCATCGGTCAACGGCACCGCCTGTCTGAACGCGCTTGATTGAACGGGTCTGTGCAACAGTGCCGACGGGTATAAGGCGGTTCGGGTCACGGAAACGCATCTGCAGAACACCCTTTCGGAGTTCTGTCAGCTCCGTTATATCGGGAAAGCCGTGCCATGAATCACCTTCACCGCATATCATATCATCAATAACCTGCGTTGACGGGTCAAATGCGTTAGTAAGCACACCCTTACCCTTATACGGTATTTCCCAGTACGGTTCACCGCTTTTATTATTATCGCCGCACCAGTAAAGCATATTGCCGTCCGTCCGGTAGATAAACTCATCATCTATATGTATTTCGGCATATCCCGGCACGCTGTCGGTCACGGTAAATTCGCTCATCGTCGGGCGGTAATGGTCAAAGCAGATATTCTTCATAACGATGTTATGACACTTGCAGAAAATGAACGGTGTCATTTTTCCGTGAATCATTACCTTTGCGCCGTTTCCGTCAATTGTAATTCCGCTTTTTCCGTCAAGGTAAATCGCGCAGAATCTTTCTCCGTCGGGGTTTTCATCGTATCTTGCCGTGTTGCTGAAAAAGAAGCCCTTCAGATGAAAGCTGTCCTCCGGCGCAACCTCGTATATCTTATTTTCAAGCGTTATGCAGTCGCCATCACGGGCGGTTTTGAAAATTTCAGATAATTCGTTCATAATGTTTCCTTTTTTATTTATTCACTTCTTTAAACACTTTCACATAATCAAACCGGCAGCAGTCGGGCAGCTCGTCCTTTATTACCGGCGACGCCCATGAGCCGAATTCGGTGCTGAGAATCAGATAACCCGGCTTTGAACAGACGCCCGATTCGTTTGAACGCCATGTTTCAACGCCGTCGATGTACCAGATATATTCATCGGGAGTCCATTCAAGCGCATAAGTATGCCAGCCGTGATACAGCTCGGGACGAACCATTCTGCACGAAATGCTCTTATGGTCTTCAGCGTAACCGTCCCAGTGAATCGCATGATTTACGCCTTTTGTAAGGCAGTCTCCGTTTTCGATAATATCAAGCTCCGAGCCGTTGACTCCGCTGCCGTCAACGGTAAACACATCGCCGCACATCATCCAGAAAGCTCCCCAGAAGCCCGTGGTGCGCTGAAACATCATTCTGCATTCAAAATAGCCGTAGGTCTGTTCAAAAATATCCTTTGAACGGATTGCTCCCGAAAGAGGCGTGCCGTCCCTGTCAAGCTTTGCCCACAGCCACAGATTTCCGTCGTGAACCTCAGACATTTCATCCTTCCACAAATTTCCGATATCCTGCCGTTTCATCTCGGGACACCGTTTCCAGTAATTACCGTTTATATCGTCACCCGAAAAGTCGTCAATAAATACCTGCTCATAAAGTCTGCCCGAAGGAGAAGAAAAAAGCTCCATAAAATCGCCTCGATTCATAAAACGGAAAATAAAAATCACAGTTTTGAATTATTATATCATACTTGCAGTGTCTGTTCAATCATTCGTCGGATAAACATGCAATCCGGGCACAAAAAAAGCTGTGACGGAACAGAAATCTCATCACAGCTCATTTTTTCTTTATTTGTTTTTTAATCCGTTTCTGCGCCGGACATCGCGTATTTCCGACCGCGGGCTTAAATACTGTTTATCATATTCATCCAGTCTGCGAAGAAAGGTCTGATATTGTTGGGTCTGAAGAGGTCGCCGTTAAACGCCATGTGGTCGCCCTTATACGTTTCGGCTACGTTCCATATGCCTGTGCGGATATTATTTCTGTCAAGCTCGGTTGACGGGGCGCTTGTCGGAGCTTTTGCGGAAACCGTATTGACAAGTCCGTCATTTTCAAGCCATGCTTCATCAACAACATATCCGCCGTAGGTCACTCCGGTCAGCCTTCCCATCTCGTTCGCAGATGAGCGGAAAATCGACTCGGTCAGCCCGTTGTCCGCCGAATATGTTCCTTCCTCATTCTTTACCGTGGAGCTGCACGGAATAGCAAAATAATATGTGCATTTCTGAGTGGAAATCTTTTTGTTGATTTCCATAGCTTTATCGATATACATATCGTAAGCGGCACTGTCGTGATTTCCGACTTCTTCATCGGGATTGCCGAAGCCGTAAGCGGTTGTACCGTTTGAGGGTGCGGCAAGAGTTGTTATGCTGTAAATCCAGTCAGCCTTTCCGCCCGTAAACAGCTCTGAAATCTCACTGCTGTCGGTAACCGCTCTCTCCTCCGCACTGCCGTTTGCCATAAGCTCCGCAAGAAGTCTTACCGTTACTCCGCCGAACGAATGACCGAGAAGATTTATTTTTTCTTCTGCCGACCAGTCGGGAATGAGACGCTTCTTTGAGAAATCCTTTCCGAATCTGTCATGACCGCATCTCTCGCTGTGTTCCTTGCCGTAATCAACCCTTGTTCCCGCAAGCTGTGCATAAAGCTCGCAGGCTCTGTCCCATGC
>JAZUDP010000214.1:0-19327 GCA_045639705.1 Acutalibacteraceae bacterium | reverse complement strand
CTTCCTTGGTGGTCTTGGTATCATCATCGTCGTGGTTGCCGTAAACCATCGCAACGGGAACGCCCGCGTCCTCAAAGATAGACATATACTGCTTGATGGCCTGCTTTGAAAGAAAATCGTCAACAGACTTGATGCCGACCTTGCAGGCATAACCCGCGGTGTTGTCGCCCGTAAGTACAACGAGGTCAGGCTGTTCCTCCTCAAGAGCCCTTTTTATAAAATCCTTTACAAGACCGTCAAGAATTTCGTCGTCCTGGAGGTCTGCAATCTGCATAATTTTGAACTTGCCGTCAGAATTGAAGCGAAGCTTTGTGTCCCGATTTGCGCTTGCAAATACTGTTGTCATTGCAAAAAGCATTGCAAGGCAAAGAAGAACGGAAATAATTTTTTTCATAGTCTTTTCTCCTATCATTTTTTCAATAAGTATGCTCGCATACTTCATTGATTTTATCTCTCAGCTTAAGGAAATCCTCAAGCGCCTGAGGCTTGTTATTGGGGTTGCGCAGAAGCGCCGCAGGGTGAAACGTACCCATCATAAGCACGCCGTTTTTTTCAATAAACTCGCCGTGCTGCTTTGTAACCTTAAAATCCTGTCCGATAAGCCGCTGAGCGGAAATTCTGCCCACGCAGACAATGATTTTCGGCTTCATAAGGCGTACCTGCTCGCGAAGCCAGCCAATACAGGCGTCCTGCTCCGAGGGCTGAGGGTCGCGGTTCTGCGGAGGACGGCATTTGACCATATTGGCTATGTAGATATTCTTTTTTCTGTCAAGTCCGATTGCGTCAAGATATTTGTCAAGAAGCTGTCCGCTTCTGCCGACAAAGGGTTCACCCTTTAAATCCTCCTGCTCGCCCGGTCCCTCACCGATGAAAAGCACCTCGGCGTTTTCGTTTCCGACACCGAAAACAAGATTTGTTCTTGTTGCTCCAAGCTCACATTTCTGACAGCTCAGGCAGTCGCATTTAAGCTCTTCAAAAGAATTATACACTGCAGTCACATCCTTTCGCTTCGTCGGTATCCGCCTTTATCTGTTCCGCAAGCTCCGCGAAGGAGCTGAATTTCTTTTCGGGTCGGATAAATCTTACAAGTCTGATATCCGCCGTTTTACCGTAAATATCTTTATTGAAATCAAATATGTTTGTTTCGCTGAGAACCGTGTCAGTACCGACGGTGGGACGTTTTCCGATATTTGTAATGCCGCTGTATGCTTCGCCGTCGACTGTAATCTTTGAGGCATATACTCCGAACTCCGGCATAATCATTCCGTCTGGAAGCCGCTGGTTTGCCGTAGGGAAGCCCCATTCCGAGCCCTTGCCGGCACCGTGAATAACGGGAGCGGAAAATCCGAAGCATCTGCCGAGCATACGGTTGGCAAGCTCGATGTTTCCCTCGGAAATCAGATTTCTGATTACCGTTGAGCTGACATCAAGTCCGTCAACGCCGATTTTATCCACAATAAAGCATTCAATCCCGTTTTCGGCGCATAATGCCCTCAGCATTCCGGCGTCCCCTGCCGCGTTTTTGCCGAAACGGTAATTATAGCCGCAGACAACCGCACCCGCGTTCATCCTTTTGCGGAGAATATCAGTCACAAATTTATCGGGAGAATAGCCGCAGATTTCGCTGAAATCGATTTCTTCGATTTCAAATCCTTTTTCGGATATTATCCGCCGGCGTTCGCCGTCCGTCATTAGCATGGGCGGGGCGAAGCCCTTAAGAGCTTTTTCGCTGTGTTCCGAAAAAAGCAGCGTACAGGGAATCATGCCGTTTCCGGCGGCTTTAAGTGCCATGTCCAGAACAGCAGCATGTCCGATATGCATACCGTCAAAGTTGCCGAGTGCAACCGCTTTTTTCATCATAATCTACCTCGGGACAGTGTTATACAAGTTTTACAGCGGATAAAAAACCGCAGTCTGACTGCATCGGGGTAATCCGCTTATTTTTTCCTGAACATCTGCTTCATGCGAAGCTCCTTGGAAAGTATGCGCTTGCGAAGACGCAGCGACTGAGGAGTAACCTCAAGAAGCTCGTCGTCCTTAATGAATTCCATTGACTGCTCAAGGCTCAGTACGGTGTGAGGAACAAGGCGGAGAGCCTCGTCACTGCCTGCCGCACGGGTGTTTGTCATCTGCTTTTTCTTGCAGATGTTGCAGACAACATCTTCGTTTCGTGAGCATTCGCCGACAATCATACCTTCATAGACCTCAACGCCTGCGCCGATGAACATGCGTCCTCTGTCCTGTGTATTGAAAAGGCCGTAGCCTGTGCTTGTACCTGTTTCATGAACAACAATCGAACCTCTTTCACGGGTCTGAATGTCGCCCTTGTATTCCTCATAGCCTGCGAAAAGCTGATTCATAATACCGTTGCCGTTTGTATCGGTCATAAACTCCGAACGGTAGCCGATAAGTCCTCTTGAAGGAATTCTGAATTCAAGATGGGTTGCGCCGCCGTCGCGTGAACCCATGTTTTCAAGCTCGCCCTTGCGTGCGCCGAGTTTTTCGATAACCGCGCCGACATACTGTTCGGGAACCTCAACAATGAGAAGCTCCATAGGCTCGCACTTTTTGCCGTTAATTGTTTTATAGATAACCTCGGGGCGTGAAACCTGGAATTCGTAGCCCTGACGGCGCATTGTTTCGATAAGGATTGAAAGGTGAAGCTCGCCTCTGCCCGATACCTTGAAGGTATCTGTTGAATCAGTTTCCTCAACACGCATGCTGACATTTGTTTCAACCTCTTTGAAAAGGCGGTCACGGATATTTCTTGATGTAACGAACTTGCCTTCACGGCCTGCGAAGGGGCTGTCGTTGACAATAAAGTTCATTGAAATTGTAGGCTCGTCGATTTTTACAAACGGAAGCGGTTCGATGCAGTCGGGTGCGCAGGCTGTTTCGCCGATGTTAAGGTCAACGATACCCGAAACGCAGACGATATCGCCCATCATTGCTTCCTCGACCTCTACGCGCTTAAGTCCCTCAAACTGATAAAGGCGGGAAATTTTAACATTCTGCGTACTGCCGTCCTGTTTGCAGAGAACAACGTTTTCACCGCGGAAAATTTTACCTCTTTCGACTCTGCCGACACCGATTCTGCCGATATAATCGTCATAGTCAAGGCTTGAGAAAAGTATCTGAAGCGGTCCTTCGATATCGCCGTCGGGAGCTTCGATATGCTCAAGAATAGCGTCAAGAAGCGGACGCATATCGCCCTCGCGCGCGTCGGGGTCAAGTGAGGAATAGCCCTCTCTTGCGGAAGCGTAAACAACAGGGAAATCAACCTGATCGTCATCCGCGCCAAGCTCGATGAAGAGGTCGAAAACCTCGTCGATAACCTCGGTGGGTCTTGCGCCCGGACGGTCAACCTTGTTTACGACAACAAGAACCTTTTTCTTGAGGTTAAGAGCCTTTTTAAGAACAAAACGTGTCTGAGGCATGCAGCCCTCAAATGCGTCAACAAGCAGAAGAACGCCGTCAACCATCATAAGAATACGCTCAACCTCGCCGCCGAAATCAGCATGTCCGGGAGTGTCGACAATATTGATTTTTGTGTCCTTGTAGTGAACGGAGGTATTCTTTGAAAGAATTGTGATTCCGCGCTCTCTTTCAAGGTCGTTGGAGTCCATAACTCTGTCCTGAACCTGCTCGTTGTCACGGAAAATACCGCTCTGCTTAAGCATTTCGTCAACCAGCGTTGTCTTGCCGTGGTCAACGTGAGCGATAATTGCGACATTTCTGATTGCGTCTCTTTTCATAATCAATCACCTTTTAACATTAATTTATGTTTTTACGGTTCGAGTTCTTGCAGAAAAGCAAGTATTTTGCTCTTTTGCAAAAATTCGAGCCGCATACTTACAACCTGTTATTTTAATATAAATACTGTATATAGTCAAGAAAAAAATACAGTAAATTTTTACCTCGGGTCAGAAAAAACGGCGCACCCTCTTCTGAAGATGCGCCGTAATGCCGTTCGTTTAACCCTCGATAATATCGTGAAGCTTTGCTTTGATTGCGTCAAGACGGGCATATGCGTTTTCCTTGCTCTCGTCCTGAATCGAGTAATATACCTTGAGCTTAGGCTCTGTGCCTGACGGACGGATTGCAATCCATGAGCCGTCTGTGAAGATGTATTTGAGAACATTCTCCTTGGGCAGCTCACCGATACCCTTTGAATAGTCAATGATTTCATTGATATTTTCAAAGAAGCTCTGTCCGTTCTCGCGGAACTCGGTCATGATGCTCTGAATCTTCTGCGCGCCGTCAATTCCCTTAAGAACAAATGTATCAAGAGAATCAAGATAGAAGCCGTACTTTGCATAAATCTCATTGAGAGCGTCAATAAGAGTCATGCCCTTGTTGTAATAGTATGCGGCCATCTGACATGCAAGCATTGAGGAAACAACCGCGTCCTTATCTCTTGCGTGTGTGCCTACAAGGTAGCCGTAGCTCTCCTCGTAGCCCATTACGAATTCTTTATCGCCGTTCTTTTCAAAGTTGTTAATCTGCTCGCCGATATACTTGAAGCCCGTAAGGGTTTCTCCTATATTCAGTCCGAAGCTTCTTGCAATGTTTGCGCCGAGGTCATTCGTAACGATTGTTTTGATAAGGGTTGACTTTTCGTTAAGGCTGTCCTTTTTCATGGTAAGGACAAAGTTTGTAAGAAGCGCACCCATCTGGTTGCCGGTGATGAGAATGTATTCACCGTTGTGCTTTACGCCTGCGCCGATACGGTCGCAGTCGGGGTCCGTGCCGAAAACAAAGTCCGCGCCCTCTTTTTCAGCCTGCTTGAGCGCAAGTGTAAGCGCATCCTTTTCCTCGGGATTGGGCGAGCGTACGGTTGAGAAATTGCCGTCGGGCATTTCCTGCTCTTTAACCACGCTGATGTTCATGCCCTCAAGAATCTTTCTTACGGGAACATTGCCTGTGCCGTGAAGAGGCGTGTAGACAATCTTTATGTCAGACTTCTCTTCATAAAGCGACTGCTTCTTTACTTCCTTAAGGAAGGCGTCAAGAACCTCTGCGCCAATGGAAGCGTAAAGTCCCTTTTCCTTTGCTTCGTCAAGAGGCATGTGGGGAACTGCGGCAAGATCTGTAACCGCGTTAACATAATCGATAACCTTGTTTGCATACTTCGGAACAAGCTGACAGCCGTTCTCATCGTAAAGCTTATAGCCGTTGTATTCCTTCGGATTATGGCTTGCCGTAAGAACAATGCCCGCGGAGCAGCCGAGATACTTGGTCGTGAACGAAAGCACAGGTGTCGGCATAAGCGTATCGTAAAGATAAACCTTAATGCCGTTAGCACAGAGAACCTCTGCAGCATAAATTGCGAACTGTCTTGAATTATTTCTTGAATCGTGAGCGATTGCAACGCTCTTTTCGCCGCAGAACTCACACTTAAGATATTCTGCAAGACCCTGTGTGGCCTTGCTTACCGTGTATTTATTCATGCGGTTTGCGCCTGCACCCATAACGCCTCGGAGACCGCCTGTGCCGAATTCAAGGTCCTTGTAGAATCTTTCTTCGATTTCTCTTTCGTCTGTTATGGCAAGCAGTTCAGCCTTGGTTTCTTCGTCAAAGGAGAGCCACTGCTCATATTTTTCTTTATAATCCATAATACTACCCCTTTTCGTATAAGTTTCCGTATAAATTCTATCACACTTGTTTTCATTAGTCAATAAAACAAAATCGTAACTTTATGACAATTTATTTTTACCATAAATATTGACCTTTTCGGTAGAAATAGTTATAATATATAAGTTATAATTGAGTTATTATGCGATAAATGTATTTTTCAGCAAAGGAGGCGGGTATGATTGCCTAAGAAAACCATGCAGCAGCATGTTATATCCATTCTTAAGATTCTCTCTGTTTTTTCAATAATACTCGCCGTAGTATTCTTTGTTCTTATATTTGTTTCTCAGAGCGATAAGATTCAGCTATGGTATAAAACATATCAGGATGCGCTTATGCTTGCCGAGACTAAGGTTGAGGAAATGACAGACCGCGGGCTTGTGCTTTTTGTAATTCTCTTCCTTTTCTTATTCAAGGCTGTTTTTCCGATTTACCTTTATCCTCTTCCCGCGCTCTGCGCCGTTACGAGTACCGTTTTCCCCGCTTATTTTTCAATTCCGATAAATATTCTCGGACTTATCATACTTTACTCAATCAAGTACTACTGGGGTGCGCGTGTCCGCGGCATGGATGTTAATCTGATTCTGAAGCGTAACGAAACGGTCCGGTACTTTATTGAGAAGGACGGACGGGGAAATCCGTGGCTGCTTCCGCTGTTCAGGTTCATTCCGGGTATTCCGATTAACCTTGTAAGCAAGCTTTACGGCGCGATGCATTTCAGATACAGAGATTTTATTCTTCTGTCTCTTGCGGGCTATTCCCCTCTCCTTATCTTTTACACATTCATCGGTCGAAATGTATTTAATCCCCTGTCAACAGCGTTCCTGCTCCCGTTTGTACTTATGTTTACACTCGTCGGCATTGCAACGTTTACATTAAGCAAGGTTCTTCAGAAACAATCGAGGAGGAAAAAAGCAAATGGCTGATTCAAAAACATTACTGAAAAAGCTTTCCGACGGCGGATTTGACGCGCGTCTTAAGGAAGTATATATGAGCGACAGTGCAGTTGAGGCCGAAAAGCTGAGAGAAGCCGGAATAATCAGAAGCTTCGTTGAGCTTTACGGCGAATGTGACGGCATTGAGCTTTTCAGCGCGCCCGGCAGAACAGAGGTCGGCGGTAATCATACAGACCACAATCACGGCAAGGTGCTTGCGGCAGGCGTCAATCTTGACTGTGTTGCAGCAGCAGCAAAGCGCAGCGATAACACGGCCTGCGAAAAAACAGTCGGCTACGGCATGATTGAAATTGACATTTCCGACCTGAGCATACATGAGGATGAGTTCGGCAAATCGGCAGGTCTTATCCGCGGAATGTGCGCAGGCTTCAGACAGTACGGCTACAACATCGGCGGTTTCAATGCGGCCACCGTTAGCAATGTTCTTTCCGGCTCGGGACTGTCTTCATCGGCAGCTTATGAGGTTCTTATCGGAACAATTCTCAACCACCTTTACAACGGCGGAAACGTCTCCCCTGTTGATATTGCAAAAATCGCGCAGTTTGCCGAGAACAGGTATTTCGGCAAGCCCTGCGGACTCATGGACCAGATGGCTTCCTCGGTCGGAAGCTTTATAACAATTGATTTTAAAAATCCCGCCGAGCCGGTTATCGAAAAGGTTGAATTTGATTTTGCTTCCTGCGGACACGCTCTCTGCATTGTCGACACAGGCGGAAGCCACGCTGACCTTACAGACGATTATGCGGCTGTAAGAGGTGAAATGGAGACTGCGGCATCCGTATTCGGCAAGGATGTTCTCCGCGATGTCTGCGAATGCGAGTTTGTAAAGAGCATTCCTGCTGTACGCGAAAAAGCCGGCGACAGAGCAGTACTCAGGGCGCTTCATTTCTTTGCCGAGAACAAGCGCGTTGACGCTGAAGTAAAGGCGCTGAATGACGGAGATTTTGAGGCATTCAAATCACTTGTTATCGAGAGCGGATTTTCTTCATACATGTACAATCAGAATGTTTATACAACAAAAGCTCCCGCACAGCAGGGCGTTTCCGTAGCTCTCGCAATCTGTGAAAGAATGCTTAAGGGCAAAGGCGCGTGGCGCGTTCACGGCGGCGGCTTTGCGGGTACGATTCAGGCGTTTGTTCCCATCGGTATGCTTGAAGAATTCCGTACTGCGATTGAATCGGTTTATTCCGAAGGCTCGTGTCATGTATTAAGCGTGCGTCCCTTCGGCGGCATAAAACTCTATTAAAGCAAAGGAGAAACAAATTATGATGAAAACAATGATTTACGGCGCAGGTTCATTGGGTACTGTTCTCGGTGCTTATATTTCCAAGGCAGGATATCCCGTTGACCTTGTTACCAGAAACAAGGACCACGTTGACGCAATGAACGAAAGCGGCGCACATATCATCGGCACAGTTGATATGGTTGTTCCCGTACATGCGCTTACTCCCGACCAGCTTACAGATAAATACGACCTTATTATCTTAATGACAAAACAGCTTGACAACAGAAATATTCTTGAAGGCCTTAAGAAGAACATGAACGAGGGCTGCATCGTCTGCACAATGCAGAACGGTCTTCCCGAGCTTTCCGTTTCAGAGGTTGTCGGCGAGGACAATACAATGGGCTGCTCAGTTGCATGGGGCGCAACGCTTCACGGTCACGGCGTTTCAGAGCTTACAAGCGAACCCGACAGCATGACCTTCGGTCTCGGCAGAATGAACGGCAAGAAGGATGACAAGCTTATGGAGGTCAAGAAGATTCTTGAATTCATGTGTCCCGTTGAGGTTGAAGACAACTTCATGGGCGTTCGCTGGTCAAAGCTCCTTATCAACTCCGCATTCAGCGGCATGTCGGCTGTTATGGGCGGTACCTTCGGCGACGCTGCGGAGCGCAAGGATTCACGCGTATGCTGTCAGAACATCATCAAGGAGGTTATTGATGTCTGCAAAGCCGCAAATATCAAAATAGAACCCGTACAGGGCAAGGATATCGTCAAGCTCCTCTACTACAAGGGCAACGGCATCAAGAAGAAGATTTCCAACTTCCTTATTCCCATCTGCATCAAGAAGCACAGACTGCTTAAGGCAAGCATGCTTCAGGACCTCGAGAAGGGCAGAAAGTGCGAGATTGACGCCATCAACGGTGTTGTTTGCGCATACGGCAAAAAGTACGGCGTTCCCACTCCCTACAATGACAAGGTATGTGAAATTGTTCACGGCATCGAGAACGGCGATTATAAATACAGCTTTGAAAACGTAAAGCTTTTCGCAGGACTGGATAAATAAAGATTTAAGAGCTGTCAGACGGCAGCTCTTCTTTTAATAAGCGGGTGTCTGAGAGGGCTGTCGCATTTAGATGCAGAAACCGTTTTCTTCGACCCGAAGCAAAGACGATACTGCGAGAGGGCGAAAAAACGGTTAGGAAAAGTATATAAAAACTTTTTAAAGCATAAAAGCAGTTTTAAGATAATCAAAACGATTTTTCTTAAAACTGCTTATTTATTATTCTATTGATTTGCTTTTTCGGTCTGCGCTAAAGGCGCACAGCCCTGATTTATACAAGAACTTTTGAAAGGAAATCTTTGCAGCGTTCTGACTGCGGATTTGAGAAGAACTCCTCGGGAGTGTTTTCCTCGACCATTTTGCCGTCGTCCATGAAGATAACTCTTGTTGCAACCTCTCTTGCAAAGCCCATTTCATGAGTGACAACAACCATTGTCATGCCTTCCTCGGCAAGCTCCTTCATAAGCTCAAGTACCTCTCCTACCATTTCGGGGTCAAGAGCCGATGTAGGCTCGTCAAAGAGAATTACCTCGGGATTCATTGCAAGCGAACGTACTATTGCAACACGCTGCTTCTGTCCGCCCGAAAGCGTTGAGGGATAGACATCCGCCTTGTCCTCAAGTCCGATGCGTTTGAGAAGCATCATTGCATTTTCGCGGTTTTCGGCAATGATTTCCTTTTTGCTTTTTATATTTTCGGTATAGGGTCGCTTCTTCATACCGAGCTTATGAAGCATATTGTCCCTCTTTGCCTTTTTAGCATCCTTAACAGCAATAAGCACGGGAGAAAGCATGATGTTTTCAATAACCGTTTTATTGTTGAAAAGGTTGAAATGCTGGAAAACCATGCCCATTTTTCTGCGGTGAAGATTGATATCAACATTCATATCGGCAATGTTTACGCCGTGGAAGATAATCTGGCCGGAGGTCGGATCCTCCATGCAGTTCAGACATCTTAGGAAGGTGGATTTTCCGGAACCCGAGGGGCCGATAATAACCACCTTTTCGCCCTTTTCTATCTTTACGGAAATTCCCTTAAGTACCGTGTGATCGCCGAATGTTTTTACAAGATCAATTACGTCTATCACTTTTTCTCAGGCTCCTTTCCATAATCTTAATGCCGAGGCTGATGATGCAGACAATTACAATATAAATAATCGCCATGATAAGATACGGAACCATGAACTCATAGTTATTCGTACCGATATCGTTGAACACCTTATAAAGGTCCATTGCGCCTACAAAGGAAACAATTGAGGTTTCCTTGACAAGAGTGATAAACTCGTTGCCGAGAGTGGGAAGAATGTTCTTTATTGCCTGCGGAATAACAATTTTGAGCATTGTTGTTGCATAGCTCATACCTACCGAGCGGCCGCCCTCCATCTGACCGGGGTCAACGGAAAGAATACCGCCTCGCATGATTTCCGAAACATATGCGCCGCTGTTCAGACCGAAAACAGCAATTGCAACATGCAGTCCGTCCATGTTTGCATTCATAAGAGGAAGAAGAACATAGTAGAAAACAAGAAGCTGTACTACCATGGGAGTTCCTCTGAAAAGAGCAACATAAAGCGAGCAGATTTTATCAAGTACACGCGGAAGCGTCTTATACTTGGGAAGTACCCGGATTGAAGCGATAAGAGTACCGATTACGATACCGATAAGCAGACCGATAATCGCAATCTGCATGGTATTTGAAAGTCCCGTAAGCACATTATGATAACCGCCGTTATCAATGAACGCCTTTAAAAACTTTTCGACTTTGATGTCAAAATTACCCATATTAATTCCTCATTACACAACAAATACCTCACTAATAATAGTGAGGCTTTGTTGCAGATTAAATTTTAACGATTAATTCAGATAGCTTCGTTGATTGACTTTGTGATGCAGTCTGCGGGAGCGCTGTCAATGATAACGTAATTGATGTTGCCGTTAAGAAGGTCCTGAACTGCGAGAGAGCCGTTCTTGTAGCCCTTTGCTGTTACCTTGAGGCCGTTCTCAGCATAGTCAGACTCGTTCTTGATGTACATACCGCCTGTTGTGCCGTTCTGATAACCGATGTTTACGCTTGCGTCAAAGCTCTGAAGCTTTTCAAGGATAGCGTCAGCTGTTGTAAGGCCTTCGAATGTCTTGTCGTCGCTCTTAACGATGAGCTTCTGAGCTGCCTTGTAGTATGTCTTTGAGAATGTAACAAACTCTTCTCTGTCGGGCTTAACTGTAAGACCTGCCATAGCGATGTCGCACTTGTGCTGACCGACTGAAAGACAAACAGCGTCAAAGTCCATGTTGTCGATAACAAGCTCCATGCCGAGTTCTGTCGCAAGAAGCTGAGCGATTTCCATATCGATTCCGAGATATGAGTCGCCTGATGTGTACTCGAAGGGCTCAAAGCCTGCGTTTGTAGCAACAACAAGCTGCTCCTTTGAAGCATCCTTAGCTGCTGACTTTACGGGAACGGGTTCGCCGTCGCCGAAGTAGTGGCTGCAGACCTCATCAAATGTGCCGTCAGCCATGATTTTGTCGATGAAAGCATTAACCTTTTCAAGAAGCTCGGGCTGTGCCTTGTCAACGCCGAAAGCATAGTCTTCCTGTGTAAGCTCAACATCGATAACCTGTGCTGTAACCTTTTCAGTGCCTTCTTCCTTCTTGCCGCAGCCTGCGAATACGCAGATACCTGCAACAAGTGCAAGAACCATAACTAATGATATAACCTTTTTCATATTTTTTCCTCCTTGGAAATTTTTACTGCCTTAATATATCACATTTTGTTGAATGTGTCAAGAATAAACATGTATTTTTATGCATTATTTTTGATTTTAAACACGATTTTGACCACATTTTCCTCCGTTTTATGCATAACATTCGGTTTGTGAGCATCATTTTCGAATAAAACCGCGCAGGTATCGCCGCTGAGAAGCACATAACCGAAGCTGTCGCCGTCATAGAACGCGATGTCGCCGCCCTTTGAAAACTCCTCGCTTGTCATGCTGAGCTTTTCAACGGGCGCCCAGTGAATTTCTTCCGTTCCTTTTACAAGAATCTGAAGATCGATGTATTTCCTGTGATTTTCAAACTTTCTGTCCTCCTCGGGCTCGGTTGCGTATGCGCCTACGGAAGCAAAAAGATCGTCGCCGTGAATATCGTATCTGCCGGTTTTCATATCCGTCTGTCTGAATTCGCGGACAAATTTCACGATTTCCTCTGCATAGGGAATTTCCCTGTAATCCGTAATTTTTTCAATCGTCGTAACAATCATTTTCTTATACCTCTTTTAAATTATTTGTATTGACATTGCAAAGCCTTGCATAAAGTCCGTTGCTGCGGAGAAGCTCCTCATGAGTTCCCTGCTCGGCTATACCGCCGTTTTCAAGCACGATTATCTTATCCGCTTTCATAACCGTCGACAGTCTGTGAGCAATTACAATAACCGTTCTGCTCTTTGAAAGCTCGTCAATTGCCTGCTGAATAAGTGCTTCTGTTTCATTGTCAACCGCCGAGGTAGCTTCGTCAAGAATGAGAACGGGGCTGTCTCTGAGTATTGCGCGGGCAATGGCAATCCGCTGCTTCTGACCGCCGGAAAGGCGCATTCCCCTCTCGCCTATCAGCGTTCTGTAGCCATCCGGCATATCCTTTACGAAATCGTCGGCGTGAGCAATTTTTGCCGCTTCAAGCACCTCAGCCTCAGAAGCATCGGGATTTCCGTAGGCTATGTTATCATAAACCGTACCGTTAAAAAGGAAAACATCCTGCAATACGATGGACAGATTCTCTCTGAGAGATTTAACCGTAATATCCTTAAGATTATGTCCGTCGAGGTATATATCGCCTTTGACCGGGTCGTAAAATCTTTCCATAAGGGAAACTATCGTCGACTTTCCGACACCCGTCGCGCCGACAAACGCCGCCATCTGTCCCGCATTCACCTTAAATGAAATATTATCAATAACAGGTTCATTCTCATTATAATAAAACGTAACATTTTTAAATTCAATGTTTCCGTCTGTCCTGCCGACAGCTTCTGCGTTTTCGCTTTCCTTAATTTCGGACTCCATGTCAAGAACCTCAAGCACACGGCAGCCGCCTGCGTATGCAGTCTGAACATCCTCCACAATTCTTGCAAGCGCAGTTATCGGAGAATAGAAAAGCGAAAGATACATGAAAAAGCCGACTACATCCGCCGTGGACATGCTGCCCTTAAGCGCAAGAGTTCCGCCTATGCCCATAACAAGCACAGTGCCGATTGAGGTAAGGAATTCAACGGACGGGTGAAAAATCGCCGCGGCAAAATTCGCTCTGATATTAACGCCGCTGTAATATCTGCAATGCTCAAGCATCTTTCTGTACTCGTCATCCTCACGGCTGAATGCCTGAATTTCTTTTATGCCCGAAAGATTATCCTGCACACTGCTGTTAACCTCGGCAAGCACCTGCTGATTAATTCTGAACAGCGGCGCAACCTTTGTTGAAAACTGCCGGCTTAAAAGAACAAGAAACGGAACGGGTATCAGGGAAATTGCGGCAAGTAAGGGATTGATTCTGAAAATCATCACCGCAACAAGCAGTACGACAAGTATATTTGTCCCCAGGTCGGGCAGAGCATGGGCAATCAGCGTTTCCATATTTCTTGTATCGTTGACAACCCGGCTCATCATGTCGCCCGTCTGCTTATCCGTAAAATAGCTCATGGAAAGAGTCTGAAGCTTTCCGTAAGCATCAACCATCATATCTCCGACATATTTCCATGCCGCGACATGAGCGAAATAGCGGGAGCAGAAGCCGAACAGAGCTTTAAGCACATATGCTGCAAGCAGAACAGCGGCATATACTGCCATGGTTTTCACGGCTGCCGTACCGTCCTCAAGCGCGGCTGTCATTTTGCGCACCATTTCGGGTGTTACAAGACTGACAACAGAGGTCAGAAGCATCGCGAGAACCGTCAGTATTATCATCAGCTTGTAAGGCTTTGCACGTTTCAGCAGCCGTCCGATATCTTTCATAATATACCACTTCCAAACGAGAGTTATTTTAACACAATATGTCATGTTATTCAAGTGTTCAACTCTATTCTATTCAAAACCGGCAGAATTGTTAACTGAAAAAAGCAGACAGGAATCGGCAAACGTATCTGACAATTGTTTACAAATAAAACCATATAAAAAATCACAGAGTGCAAAAATGCACTCTGCGTTCTGATTATTCTTCTGTTCTGTAGGAAGGGTCAATAAGACCAAGCTCATGATAGCTGTCGATTTCAATTATATCGGATTTTCTGCACTGTCTGATTTCGACATTGTATCTTTCTTTAAGAAGTACAAGCGGAATAAACTCCCAGAAATAGTCCTTTCCGCCCTCAAATTCATTGTAAACACGGGCAAAATCATAGCGGAGCTTTTCACTGTCTTCCTTTGTCCAGTAGGAAATGCCGTAGTAATTATAGCAATATGTGTTGCCCTTCTGATACTCCGTAATATAGCCGTCCTTCATCTTGAAGCTCCAGTCATCGGTTTCAAGAGAGTATGAGCCGAGAATGTTGCTGTAATACTGATACTTTGTAATAACATCGGGATTTGAAATATAAAGGTCCGCCTCACAGAGATAGCATGAATCAAGCTTGTCAATAACCTTCATAACCGATGAAATATTGTTTGTCTTATCATATTCGTCGTTATCAACAAGGGTAAGGAAAGGATATTTTTCAAGCAGCCCGTCAAATTTTTCTTTCTTATATCCGCGGATAAGCGTAATGTCGGTTATGCCAACCTTAACCAGCGCGTCAAGAAGAGTATCTATAATGCGCACACCGTTTACGGTAACCATAGGCTTGGGACGGTCCGCCGTTGCGGGAAGCATACGCTGACCGAAGCCTGCCGCCATGATAATTGCGCTTTTTACACGGTAAGGTTCAAGATTCGCAAGACCCTCGTCGGTAATTTTAAGCTTTGAGTTATTGACTTTTACAAGTCCGTTATCGCTCATTATTTCAAGGCTTCTTTCGATTTCCGAGCCTGAAATTGCAAGCGTATCGGAAAGCGTGCGGATTGTATAGTCCTGCTCCCCGTTCTTTTCGAGAAAGGTAAGTATTTCAAACTGATAGCGGTTTAATTTCATAATATTTCAATCCTTTTTATTCTGAATAGAATCTGACAAAATCTTCAAAGCTGTTTATTCCGTAATCAGAGAATCTGAATTCTTTATTCTTACCGACAAGTCCGTAATACCAGTCAAGAGTCGCCTTCATATTCGGCGCATCAATTCCTGCGAAATCGGCTATCTGAACGAGAATTGAAAGTCCGTAAGGAAAATCGGCAGTAAAATAACGCGAATTGAGGTCGGGAATAAATCCGTTTTCAACCTTAACGCACGGACTTGTAATACCCTTGAATCCGTTTATGCTCCGAATCTTGCGTGTAAGTGCTTCGGGTGTTTCGCTCTCATAGTGAACACGCAGAGATTTTACACAGCTTAAGTCAAACATGTCAAGCTTCCGGCAAAGATTCTGTACTTCCTCATCGCATTTGAAAAGAAGCTCTGAGGATTCATCAGTCCAGCCCTCATAGAAAAGCGGAACGCTGTCGTAAACATAGCCGTCGGTATATTCCTTATAGAGTGTTCTGAGACGCGTTGTGTGAAGAATGGGATTTGACGGAGTAAGAGTAAGATTGAGATATGAAGGCATCACGGAGCATTTCATACCGTCAAAAATGCTGTCAATTATCTGTCTGCATTCCTCAGTTGCGGAATTCGGAATTGCCGAAACAAAAAGCTCGTCACGGTAGCCCGTCGCACGCACACATTTTCCGTATTCAACAAGTCTCGCAACACTCGGAACACGCTGAAGCCCGAAGATGACCGCGCCTTTGCTGAAGCATTCTCTGAATGCGCACTCTCCGCCGCCCGTACCCGGAATAATGCATATTTTCATGCCTTCTTTTGCGTACGGGAGAATTTTTGCGGCAATCTCGCCCATACAGAACGCAGGCATAGTTATAAATACAACCTCAGCGTCCGTGAAAGCTGTTCCGGGGTCGCCTGTTGCGTTCTTTATCGTACCCTTATGTATAAGCTCTCCGTTTTCGTTTACAACGGAAAGCTCTTTACAGATTTTCTCAGGCTTTGAGGTGAAAACAGTTACGCTGTGCTGCTTTTCAGCGCAGTGAGCTGCAAACTGTGTTCCAATATTTCCCGCTCCGACAACCGTAATATTCATAAAATCAACCTTTTCATGATATTTTATCTTTTAAGCTCTGTTATTTTAGCATTAATTACTTATTTTTGCAATATATTTTTTAATATTATAAAAAAAGCAGGAGCTGTCGCATCTGAGCGGCAGCCCCTTGATTTTAATACATACTTTCTCTCTTTTTCTTTCTGACTGTGCGGAATATCGCAACACACGCCGCTATTGCCGCAAAGGAACCAAGTCCGATATAAATTGATTTGTCATCATTGCCTTCAATCTTAAGATTATCCCAGAGGGATGTCATAAGCATAAGCGTTTCGGGCTCAAGATTGTGGAAATACTCTGTCGGCGGCTTGTCCTCCTCGGCAGGATAAAGAATTTCTTCATCTCTGAGAGAATACTCCTCGTTTTCAAGAACCGCTTTGTTGGGTGAAGCATAGCAGATATACTCAGCGTTTGCAAGAGCGATATCGCCGCGGAGCATGAAGTTGATATAAAGCTCGGCAGCTTCTTTATTCTGACAGCCGACCGGAATGCACATTGAATCAACAAAGATGTTCGTACCCTCTTTAGGATAAACGAAATCAAGGTCGGGATTGTTGTCCGCCATGGTAAGATAGTCACCTGCGTAGTAAGCCGCGATTGCAGCCTCACCGCCCTCCATCTTGTTGAAAACATCGTCCATAACATAGGAGCTTACAAGCGGTTTCTGCTCCTTGAGCTTATCGTATGCCTTGTGCCAGTCCTCGGAATCGACGGTGTTAAGGCTTATTCCGAGATAGTTCTGCGCTATGGCAAAGCCGTCGCGGGGATTGTTGAACTGAAGGATTTCGCCCTTGTATTTCTCATCCCACATAATACCCCAGCTGTCGGGCTCTTCGTCAACCATAGTTGTATTGTAGATAAGTCCGACCATGCCGACATTGTAAGGAACCGAATACTCATTTTTCGGGTCAAAATACAGGTCCTTGTACTCATCCATGATGTTGGAATAATTGGGAATATTGCCGAAATCAAGCTTCTCAAGCAGACCTTCAACAATCATTCTTTCAATCATATAGTCGGAGGGAATTACAACATCGTAATTTGCGCCGCCGCCCTTGATTTTGTTGTACATGTCCTCGTTGGTCTCATACATGGAGTAATTGACCTTGATTCCCGTTTCCTCTTCAAACTGCTTGTTGACATCAAGAGAGTCCTCGGAGCCGTCGGAAATATATTCGCCCCAGTTGTAGACATTGATTTCGGTACCCTTAAGGTGACTGTAATCCTTTGCGGAAGCAACGGGAACAAACGGAAGCACGCTCATAAGAACAAGAGTAAGTGCGGCAAATGATGAAATCAGTCTTTTCATCATAACACCTCCTTGTTCTTCTTTTCCTCGCCCTTGCCCTGGAATACATTTACAAGTATGAGCAGAACAAGAATCGCAATGAAAATAAGGGTTGAAAGAGCGTACATATCGGGAGTAACTCTTTTCTTTGTCATGGCAAAAATTCTTATCGGAAGCGTCTGGAATTTCGGTCCGCTGACAAAATAGCTGATAATGAAATCGTCAAGCGAAAGCGTGAAAGCCATGATAAAGCCCGAAAGTATACCCGGACGGATTGAAGGCAGAATAACCTTCATGAACGACTGAAACTTTGTACAGCCCAGATCCTGTGCCGCCTCGGCAAGATGTGCGTCGGTCTGCTTAAGCTTGGGCATGATGTTGAGAATAACATACGGCAGACTGAAGGTGACATGGGCAATATACATTGTCCAGAAGCCGAGTACACCGTTGATTTTAAGGATTGTTCCGATGAAAACAAACAGAAGCATCATAGAGATACCCGTAACGATTTCGGGGTTCATCATCGGAATATCGGTAACGGACTCAACAGTAGTTCTGACGAAGCCTTTTTTCATTTTATCAATACCGACCGCGGCAAGCGTGCCGATAAGCGTTGCGCTGATTGAGGAAACAATCGCAAGCACAAGAGTGTTTGAAAGGGCCTTCATTGTGATTTCGTCCTTGAAAAGCTCAACGTACCACTTGAACGAAAAGCCGCTCATTACGCTTGTGGAATTGGAAGAGTTGAACGAAAGGACGATAAGAATAAATATAGGCAGGTAAAGGAAAAGCATTACCAGCGCGATATAAAGCTTTGAGGATGTTTTAATCTTTGTCATATCACAACGCCCTCCATATCGTCTTTATCGCTGAATCTGTTCATTATGGTCATGCTGATAAGAATCAGTATCATAAGAACAAGTGAAAGTGCGGCGCCGAAATTGAAGTTGTTGGAAATCTGGAACTGCATTTCGATAATATCGCCGATAAGGGCAAAGCTGCCGCCGCCGAGCTTCTGGGAAATATAGAACGTGCTGACCGACGGAACAAATACCATTGTTATGCCGGAAACAACGCCCGACATTGACGACGGGACGATAACATCTCTGAACACCTGATATTTGTTTGCGCCAAGGTCCTGCGCCGCCTCAACAAGGCTTGTATCAAGTTTTGTCATAACGGTATAAATCGGAAGAATCATGTACGGCAGGAAGTTGTAAACCATGCCGAGAATAACCGCGCCGCCCGTATTAATCATATGGAACGGACCGACGCCGATTTTGCCTAAAATATTGTTGATAACGCCCGTATCCTCAAGGAGAGTCATCCACGAATAGGTTCTGAGCAGGAAGTTCATCCACATGGGAACCATGACAAGCATTATCATCGTACTCTGAACTCTCGCCTTTGAGCGCGCGATTATGTAGGCTACCGGATAAGCGATTATCAGACAGATAACCGTCGCGATAATGCCGTACCAGATTGAACGCAGAAATGTTGTTGTGTAGTCGCCGAGACGGGTAATATTGTCAAGCGTGAATGCGCCCGACTTGTCCGTAAAGGCGTAATAAATAACCATTATAAGAGGAACGACAATAAAAATTGCCGACCAGACAATGTGCGGAGAAGCACAGAGTCTCTGTCCGAGAGTATCTTTTCTTTTCATCGGCTTACTCCTCCTCAACGATATCGGACAAGTGGTCAATCTCGTCGCTGAAGGAGCTGTAATCGCCGTAAAGTCCCGAATATTTGGACTTTTTCATGATATGGATAGCGTCAGGCTCTATGTCAAGACCTATCTTCTTGCGGACAGGCCCATAGTCCGTTGCCTGAATCATCCACTTGAAGCCGCCGATATCGACGATAATTTCAAAGTGAACGCCCTTGAAGGTTACGGAGGTAACCTCGCCCGTAAGGATGCCCTTCTCAACGGGAAC
>JAZUDP010000213.1:0-4988 GCA_045639705.1 Acutalibacteraceae bacterium | reverse complement strand
AAAACATGGTGGAGCACAGGCTTCAAGCCCGGTCATCTTTTAATAGAAGCACCTGCCAAAGAACTTCGTTTGACAGGAACAATCACACTTAAAGACAAGGAAATGACAGCGGCTTTTGCAGAAGGACTTAAGGAATGCGGTTTTAAGCAGGTAAAAGATGAAAGCGGTCTGGAAATTGACAGCTTCTGCGTTAAAAACAATACAGTTACATATTCCTGGCAGAACCTTTCGTATGCAGAAAACACCATGCCCATCAAGATTGCAGGCGGAGCACTTCTTCTCTTTAATGCTGCAGGTATTCTGGCATTGATTTTCGGTATTATAAGCTTGTTCGGTATGATTGGAATGGCAATAATTATTTTATAAAATACAATTTATGAACCTGTCGTTTTACAGCACGGCAGGTTCTATATTTTTGAGTTTTTACTGAGTGCAAGCGAAGCTTTTTCAAAAAATTTTAAATTTTTATTAGCCCTTTTTCCAAAACCTTCGTATAAAGAAATGTAAGACAAAAAATACGGAGGTAATCAAAATGAAAAAGAACAGAGTTTTAACAAAGGCAATCGCAATGGTACTCGTTATCATGACGGTAATGTCAGTATTTTCAATGAGCTTCACGGCAAGCGCAATAGACATGGAAGACACTTCAAAGAGAGCAGCTTCGGCAATCATCACCACAGGCGTCGGCAAGATTCCCGTTATCGGTAATTTCGCAAAATCAGCACTCGGCCCCATGCTTTCAGAACTTTTCGGAATTGAGGGCGAAAATGATGCAATTCTTAAAAAACTTGATGAAATTTCAACAAAGCTTGATGAACTTAAGGATACACTTGATAAAGATACACAGACAATACTTAAAACCCTGAGCAGCGCGCAGAGGAATGAATTCAACTCAAATATGACGAACCTGAGAACAATGATTTCAAACAACTATAAGTTCATCAGAGAAATCGAAAAGTCAGATAATTCAGATTACACCAAGGCTGTTATGACCGCTGAAATGCTTGATTTCAATATGAACAACGCAGAACAGCTTGAGGTTCTCACAGAAACTCTCACAGAATATGTTAAGGGCACCGAATTTAAAACATCTGATACAGAAAACATCTACGATTATGTTTACCGCGTAAGCTGTGAAGGTTCAATTCTCGGCGGCGAAGCTGCTATGAAGGCTTCGGCATATATCAACAGCGTCAATGAAATCATCACTTCATCATACAAGCTCATGACGCTTGTTCTCGGTGAAAAAATCTATGTTTCCGACAACTACAACAGCATTATTGAAGCTGCCGAAACAGACGCAGACCTCAAAGCGGCACTTAATACCATCACGTCGGAAGACCTTGCGAAATACAGCGTAAATGTTTACAGAAGCTACTGGGCAGAACTTCTCGACAGTAATTACACCAGGGAATACAACGCAGTTTACAGCCTTGATAATCCCGACAGCACAGTTTCAAAGTACAACAGAACAGTTCTTGATAACTGGTTTACACTCATCAAAGAAGTAAGATATTCTGAAAACAATATAACTGTAAACTTTATAAGACTTAACAGAGCGCTCAACTACACAACACCCGAAAAATGCGGATTTGAAAGAACAACAGATTTTAATAAAGCACGTATGATGAGCAGCATACACACGGCTCATATCAATAGTGAAATATCCAAGGTACTTACAAACGAAGAACTTAAAAACTTTTACGAGCACATTTTAAATTCAGACCTTCTTTGCACCGATGAAAACGGAAACAGAATTTCACTTTACACTTTCTTCAGCGACTACGGCTTTACATTTGAAAAACTCGGAAACGGCCAGAATCCCGTATTTGTCTACATTGCCGAATCATCGTATGAAAATTTTGCCGGTTTAGATATGTCACGCCGATATGTAAAAGAAAGCTACACGGGTTACTTCGGCAATAGCACCTCAACCGAAAGTGATACCGTACAGTACTTCCACCTTCATCATGACGGAAAGAAAAAGATTGAAGACGGCTGCACAGACAACAACGCTATCATGATTTTTGAGGCGGCTTAAAAATATAAACAGAAATCAGTCGGGAGTAAAAGCTCCCGGCTTTTTCATATCCAAAAAACAATTCATTTATCGTTATAATAAACATCGCCCTTGAAAGATTAGATAAATAATGATATATTTATTTCAATAAATCAGAATTTAGTGGGGTATTGCAATATGCTTATTCGTACAGCAAAAAAGGATGACTTTACAGAAAGCAAGTGATATAATAAAGTCGGAAAAAATAAAGAAGGAGTTTATGTCATGTTCTGTCCCGTTTTCTGGAAAACCTCCAATGAAGATATCGCCCGCCTTTACGATACGGCGGTAAAAGCCGAAAAGAGCGTTATAGCAGCCTCGGCGGGCTGCCGTCCGGTTCTGGCACTCGCTTACGGCAACTCCAACAAAAACGCGCCTAAAAACGCCAACTGGTCTTCCGCGCTCGGTTCTATGGACCCGAAATGCTATTCCGATCCCGATACCAAAACTCCCACGCTCGTTCTCATCGGCACGGAGCACGGGCAGGAGACCGAGGGCACGGCGGCTCTCGCCAACCTCATTTCTCTGTTGGAGACCGGCGCAGACCTTGCGGGAAATACGAACGACGCGCTGCTTTCATTGTGCGAAAACGTGCGTATCGTCATCGTTCCCATAGCAAATCCGGACGGACGCGCCCGCGTAGTCCCGGATGCCATAGTAGGCTTAAAGCAGTATGATCTGCGTTACTGGGGGCAAGGTACGTGGAAAGACGGCAGTCTGTGCGGGTGGCCCGAATGCAAAAAGATACATCCGATACTTGACGCCGTGGATTTTCTCGGCGGCTATTATAATGACGACGGCATAAATCTCATGCACGACGATTTCTTTGCCCCGAAAGCGGAGGAAACAAAAGCATTGCTCGATCTGTGCGAGCGCGAGCGCGCCGATATGGTCATCCATCTGCACGGCGGCGGTGACTCCAAAGGCAACATCATGCAGACCTCTTATATGTCCGCTCCCGCGAAGATGATAGTAGAAAAGCTGGCAAAAGCGTGCTTTGAGCGCGGAAAGACCGAGGAACTGGAATTCGCAGGAGGCCGCGCCTGCTCTCTGGACGACGGTCCCGTGCCGGGCGCGTTCAATCTGGCGAGCGCGGTGCATCACAAATGCGGCGCCGTTTCCTTTGTGTATGAAAGCAACGAATGTATAATTGATGAACCGGGGCCCAAGCTCACCCACGGGCAGATCACCCGAATGCACATGATTGTCTTTGAAGAAGCGCTCAGAATACTTCAGAACCGTGAATACCGATATATATAACGAGGTGAAAACAATGCCCGTTTGCAGAAACGAAAAAGGCCCCGGATATTTTAATGCCGCTTATCTCACGCATGAGGACTTTGCAAAGGCGCGCAAAGCGTGGCGAAAAGCTCTGTGCGGCGATGAAACCACAAATGACTTAAGTGACCCCATCATCCGCCAGATGCTGGAGCTTTATGAGAAGAACGCGCAGGAAACGCGGAATAAAATGAACCGCGGCGAAAACATACCCATTCTTTTCGGCAGCGAACCACCGGTAGAATCGGAGGAGCTGGCGGTTCAGTACGGCAGCATACGGCAGATGGCGCTCGCCTACGGTACGTACGGCTGCGAAAGTTATCATTCCTCGGAGCTGCTGAACGATATAGTTTATGCGCTCGACTGGATGGAAGCCAATATGTACGGCGCAGAGGTGCTTTCCGATACCTCTTTCCGCTCCTACCTCGCCTTCAACTGGTGGTACTGGTATATTGGCGGCGCTGTGCCGATGCTTGAAACGGTCATGATGATCGAAGAAAGCCTTACGCGCGAGCAAATTGACCGCTACGTTCTTCCCATGTCGTTCCTGCGCACGCAGATGCGTCTGGGCAACGACGCCGAGATGGCGGTGGGACAGATTCTTCCCTGTACCCCTCTCGCTCTGCTCACCGATGACAAAGCCCTTCTGCAGTCGATGTACCTTGCAATGGGCAGGCTGCTCGAAAAGCACGAGGAGGGCGAAAACATGCGCGCGGACTGGTGCTGCATGACGCACGGCATCCCGTACAACCTCAGCTACGGACAGTCCAACCTTCACCGCGTCGCTTACATTTTACAGATATTATCCTCAACGCCGCTCGATTTTCCGTTAAAGGATAAATACAATCTTATGGAAATGGTGCGTTACTGCTTTGCGCCCGCCCTGTGGCACGGACGCGGACTTCAGCTCATGAGCGGCCGCGGGATGCAGACAGACAACGACGCGGACACGGCTGTAAGCGTCTGCTCCGCTCTGCGCTTTCTGCTCGGCGTATTCGGCGAAAAGGAGGATGAAGAAATTTTTTCGCTCATCTGCCGCCACGCGACCCCATATGTGAGGAACGCCATTCTCGGCTACGATCCGGACGCTCTGCTTCCGGGGGAAGAGCCGAAGCTCGTTTCCATGCCGACAGTAGGACTTGCGGCATATACCGTTTACAAGAAGCTGCTGCTCGAAGAACATCCCGCCACCGAGCCCTATGAGCTTGCCTATATGTGGCGTTCGGGCGACAGCTGCGTACAGCATCACAACGACGTCTGTTTCGGTCTGCGCATGAATTCCGAAAGAGTGTTCGGCTATGAGTGCATCAATCATCAGAACATGGACGGATGGTACACGGGTGACGGACATTTATACGTTTATTTGCCCGGGCAGGATTTGCAGTACAGCCGCGAATACTGGAAATATGTCGATAAATATCATATTCCCGGCGTGACCGCCGATACACAGGAAAGAGAAATCAAATCCATCGTAGACTGCTTTGCTTACTTCAGCGACCGTTCCTTCACGGGCGGCACGGCGCTCGACGGACTGTATCTTACCGCGGCAATGGATTTCCGCTCGTTCCATAACGACCGATTTTTCCCGGAAGAGGATATAGGCTACGGCGCGGGTATGCCGCTCCACGATTGCTCGCTTGAAGGACATAAG
>JAZUDP010000212.1:0-21014 GCA_045639705.1 Acutalibacteraceae bacterium | reverse complement strand
AAAGCTCGCAGGCTCTGTCCCATGCGCTTCCCTGCGGGTCAACAGAAGCGGAATAGCATTTATATCCGAGCTTGTTAAGATTCTTAATCATATCGCCGCCGAACATTCCCCAGTAAGGCATAAAATGATTCTGAAAATCATAGCTGCCCCAGCCCGAAAGTCCGTGGCAATAAACATACGCGTAATCTGTTTTCCATTCGCTTTTGTCAACCGAAATCTTTGACACATTCAGGGTAGGAAACAGAAACATTATGACTGTCATAATAACACTGATAATTTTCGACATGGTAACACCTCCGGTTTTTTATTATTATACATCAGAAAATTATAAAAATAAATATACAATTTCGGCAATCAGAAAAGCCAGTATCTGTTTGACAGGTCGGCAACCGTCTGAACAAGGAAGCCGATAAGCGTATTCAGAAATTTAAAAGCGGATTTAAAAATCTGAACCGGAGCCTTTTCTGCGCCTGTGCCGCCGTAGCAGCCGATATTATTTTCTGTAATCTCTTCGCCGAAGAAGTCCTCTGTCAGACCGTCCTCAACGCTGAGGCCCTTGCCGATAAGACGGGAATTTTTCGCAAGGCGGAAGCTTTCGGGGTCAGTCTCATCCTTTCCGACGAAACGCGGATTGCAGATATATGTCTTTTCGGCAACTGTCGGGATACATGTTCCCCAAAGGCAGTTATTTTCAAATACGCCCGTAAACTCATGAACAACCTTTTCACCCGTTGAATCGTCAACATTCTTTCTTGTCCAATAGAAATCGCAGGAGCAGTCGCCCGTTATGATATTGTTTGCAACGAATCCGTCATAAGCGCAGTTCAGCGTAAAGCCCGAGGCATTAACAATCGTATTGTTGTAGAACTTCAGTCCGTATTCTCCGCCCGTTCCGCTGAGACTGTTTCTGCCGCCGTTATCGTTTACGGAAAGGCAGTATCTGACAGTATTGTTGTGCTGACCCGTTCCGTAAGGACAGTTGCAGACAAAGCGCATGTTGTCGTGAGAATAGATATACTGATATGTACAGCCGTTTGTCCACGAATCAAAGTCGCATGCCATTCCGTCTCCGAAATTCTTTGCGCCTGAAATTTCGCAGTGTTCAACCGTTGAGTTCAGACCGCCCCAGTACCATACGGGCGCGGTGCAGTACATGGATTTTCCGTCTTCTGTTTTTCCTTCGCCCTGACAGCAGTTGATGAAGCGGCTTTCAGTGACAAGCGCATTTTCCGTCATGCCGATAATCATGCCCTCGGCATCCATATCGTGGAAATAGCAGCCGCTTACAAGAACATTATGATTGTAGATAATCGAAACATCGTCCTTGTCATTTTCGTCCCACGGGCTGTTTGAATCGGGAGTAAACGAACCCCAGAGGAGAAAACCGTTTCCGCAGTCATACATTTCGCAGTCTGTAACCGTCATATTGTTGACGGGATAAAGCTCCGATGCCGGATAACCGAGATTCTTTACCATTACGCATGCGCGGGCAGCTGTGGGATTCGCCTGAGAATCGCGGCTTGTTACCTTATAATTCTGAATATCGTGAATTGTAAGATTATCAAGGCATATTCCGTCTGACTCTCCGCTGTGGGTATAAATCCAGATACCTCCGCCGTTGTGAGCGGTGATTTCAAGGTCGGAAACCGTAACATATGAACAGTCGGCAAGTCGGAGTACCTCAGTCTTTTTCCCGGTGGTAAGCAAAGGCTTCTCACCCTCGCCGTAGGATGAAATCACAATCGGAGCGTCCGCGGTGCCTTCGCATGTAAGCGTAAGACAGTCAGAGACATAAATTCCGCCGCATTTAAAAAGAACGCTGTCGCCTGCTTCAAGCTTTGCGGTACGCAGATTTTCAACCGTCTGCCATGCGGAGCTTTCGGTTTTACCGCTGTTTGAATCGCTGCCGTTTACGCCGTCAATGTAGTAAACCGTACCCGCCGCGCTGACACTGAAGGCGAATGACGACATGAGCAGAATGAGGCTTAATAAAACACATAAAAGCTTTTTCACAAATATCATCCTTTCGGGGCTTATTTCAGATTCATTATATCATCCGGCATGGATATGTCAACAAAAATGATTTATATTCGGCTTGATTTGTTGCCGCAAAAATGATATTATTAATAAGAAAAAAAACAGACGGGTGGGGTAAAAAATGACAATCAGACCGTATGAACCGAAAGACAAAGAGGATGTAAGATTTATCTGCCTCAACAGCGAGGGACCGAGTCAGGACCCTCCGAAGATAGAAGATTTTGTACTGAAAACATACTGCGACTACTTTATCGAAAAGGAAGGTCATAACTGCTTTGTCGCTGTCGATAAAAATGACAGAGCGATTGCTTATGTCATCTGCGCCGAAAATTACGACAGATATTATAAGACCTTCATTGCCGAATATATTCCGAGATTCAAAAAATACAATCTGATTCTGCGCAGACGGGCAAGACTTTCAAGTGTGCTTCAGAGGAAATACAAGGACGAGTATCCTGCGCACCTTCATATAGATGTGCTGCCCGAATATCAGCGCATGGGCGTCGGCCATCAGCTTGTTGATACGCTCTGTGCCCACCTGAAAGAGAAGGGAATCAGCGGCGTTATGCTGACGACGGGAAAGGACAACGAAAAAGGCCGGGGCTTCTATAAAAAATACGGCTTCACCGAGCTTGAAATATACAAGGACGATGTTGCATACGGAATAAAGCTGTAAAAAAATCCCTGCGGAGATTTCCGCAGGGATTTTTCAGTTTAGTTTTTGCAGAGTGACCCCATTTTCTCGCCGGGTCGGCGGTTATCAGAATTATAGTTACTGTGCGCCTGCGCAGCAATGTTTCCGATTAAATCGTAAACTCGCCGACAAGATGTTCAACGCAGGCACGAAGGTCAAACGCCGCAAGCCTGTATGCGCTTTCATTATATTTCATCATTGCTTCTTTCAGAATCAGCCTGTCGGCCTCCTCCGCCGAAACAATATATCTTTCGGATTTGCGCAGGATGTCTGTAATTTCTTCAAAACGACCGGCCCATTTTTTCAGCTCCGGGTAAAGCTCGGAGCTTTTTACTGTTTCGGAGCATTCCTCATAAATGCCGATAAGCTTTTCAAGCATTTCAACAGCGTTTCCGGCTCTGCCGCAGGCAAATTCCGTTCTGATATCGGCAAGATATTCCGAAAGGAACACGCTGAAGCAGTCGCACTGACAGGAATACCGCGTGTGGTCAAGGAAGGGCATCCACTTTTCAAAATTATCGCCCGTGACGGCTTCAACCGCTTTCATGAACGATTTTTCGGGGTCGTATCCCGACGGGTTGCAGAGATAATCGCAGACTGTAAGAAGCGGTATTGCGGAACACAGCGGATATTCCATTACGTTTGAAACGATTCCCTCGGAATAATTATCAAGGTCGGCGGACCTGCCGAGATACGGTCCTATGTGCATTTCGCCGTACATTTCCGCGTCGTTTACAGGGAAATTGTCCCAGTAAAGCGGTTTTCTGCCCGTGTGTTCAATAAATGTCTTTGCAGCGTCTGAGGTAAGCTCAGGCGAGCATATTTTTTTGCCCGTCCAGAAAACCTTAACATTTTCGGGAATACCGCGGCAAAGCGCCGTGATATATTCCTCGGTGCCTGAGCCGTGGTACTGCATGGGACAGATTACAAGCTCAGTACCGTCGGGCATGGCGTCTGACAGTCTGTTAATAAGACTGATATGTGCTTCACAGACAGAGCCGTACATTTTTTTATCCGCTGCGTGTGTCAGCTTGTCGGGAATATCGTCGAGGAACAGACCGAATTTTCTGACGCCTATATCATAAATCGAGCTGAATTTTTTCAGAAGAGTTTCAAGGTCACCGCCGGACGAGTAAACCATATCAAGTCCCGGTGAGAGACAGTAATAAAGCTCAATTCCGATATCCTTTGTAAAACCGAAAAGCGAGGAAAATTTTTCAAGGGCTTCCGCATCATATTCGCTGCGCCATTCCTGTCTGAGGAACGGGTCGTCCTTAGGTGCGTAAAAATACGCGTTCATTCCGTTTTCGGCGACAAGCTTCAGCACTCTGCGGCGTTTTTCGTTGCTCCACACCCTGCCGTAAAAGCCCTCTATAAATCCGCGAATCTTAAACTTACTCATAAGTGTCTTATTACCCCGCTGTATTTTTTAACGTACTGACTGTTGACCGCGTCTCCGCCGTCAACATTGCTTGATGAATAAACCTCGGGCGTTATTCCCTGCCTGACAAGAATATCGACGCATTCCGCCTCAATCGCGTTGAGAATTGCCGCGCCGACAACGGTTGAGGTAGGCGAAACATTCCTGCCGATTTCCGCAACAGGTATGCAGGCGTCGCCGTAGCAGCCGTGGTTGTCGAGTACAATATCCGCAACCTCGCACAGACGCTTTCCGCTTTTGTGCCTTGACTCGCCCGACATCGAATGAGTAACGGAGGTAAGAGCAGCGACGCTGACTCCTTTCTCCCTGCAGAGCAGAGCCATATCAACGCAGACGCTGTTTCTGCCCGAGTTGGATATAATCACAATCGTGTCTCCCGCCGAAATTCCGTAATGCTCGAAGATAATATCGGCATAGCCCGGAAGTCTTTCAATTTCAGTGCTTTTCGCCGCAGACTCATGAAGCATGAGAGATGTTTCAAGAATCGGACGGATGTTTACAAGTCCGCCTGCGCGGTAAAACATTTCCTCTGCAAGCATGTGCGAATGACCCGTGCCGAACAGGAAAATGTTCCTGCCGTTTTTCAGCGTTTCCGCAAAAAGCTCCGCGCATTTTTTTATCTCCGGCATCTCGGAAACTTCATTCAGAATTGCAATTGCTTTTTCAAAGTATTCGCTGCTTTTACTCATTTTTATCATCCTTTTTTATATTTTCAAAGAATTTTCCGTCGGGAAGAATTCCGTCATTTTTTACCGCATCTATTATCGCGCCGATTACAGGCGGGAACGAAAGAAGCTCCGCTTTTGTACTGATTCTTTTATTCAGCATTTCAATGTATTCGGGATTGTTTTCAAAAACTCCTCCGTAAAGGTAAAGCGGAGAATTTTCGGGAAGCCTCGACAGGATATTTTCCGCAAGCTCTGCCGCTTCATCCGCTTCGTTCGCAATAACCTCCGCAGCAATCTGACTTCCTTTTCTGAACGCGTCAAAAACAGCTTTGCAGAACGACGCAAGCATGTCGCGCTGAATCGGCGGATTGTAGAATTTTTCAAGAATATCCTCATCAGTATCAACGCCGAAGAATTCTTTGAATATTCCAATCAGAATATCGTCCTTTTTATTATCAAGATATCTCAGAATTTTTTTAACGGCATTCAGTGCGATAATATATCCGCTGCCCTCATCGCCTAAAAGATAACCCCAGCCGCCTGCATGGAGCTGACTGCCGTTTTCGTCAACCGCCGCCGCCATTGAGCCTGTCCCGCATATAAGAACGGCATGTGCGGTGCCGCACTCGGCAGCATGAAGCGCGATTTCAATATCGCTTGTCATAACGGCCTTTTCCGCAGTCAGTACGCCGTCGGTAAACCTGCGTGCCGTCTGCTCATCCGCTCTTTCACTGAGGGCGGACATACCGATGCAGACCGACGCATAATCATGAATTCCGAGCGCATCAATTATTTCGTTAAAATTCTGTTTTGCCGTTTCGTACGGATTTGAATAATAATTTATCGTTTTTCCGATTGCGGAAGCAATAATTTTTCCGTTTTCGTCCGCGGCAACAGCCGTTGTCTTTGAGCCGCCGCCGTCAACGCCGAGGTAGTATTTCATAATATCACCCGTTAAGCATTATTTTTCTGATTTGTTCAAATGTTTCCTCCGTCACTCCGCATTCACGCAGAAAATCAACGGCGTTATCGCCGAGCGGCTGATTTTTATTTCGTCCGTGCAGGAGCTTAAGGAACAGCTTTATCTTGTTTTTTCTGCTGCGGCTCATTTTCTTTTCGGGCGATGAAATCATCGTCAGCTCATAGTCGCGGATAAGCGTTTTATCGTCAAGTCCGAGAATTGCGCCGAGCATAAACGCGAGCGTACCCGTGCGGTCCGCACCGCCGTGGCAATGAAAATAAACCGGATAATTGCTCTCATCCGCAAAATACTCAATCAGCTTTTTTATATCCTCTTTACTGTCCTTTTGCAGAAAATCGTGATAGCCGTTGCAAACATGAAGAATATATTTTACACCGTCGCCGAGCGGAGAACTTTCCATTTTCCCGACGGCCTCCCTGCGCAGGTCGATTTCAGTGCGGATGCCAAGCCCGTTAAGTGCTTTTATTCCATCTTCCGAGGCAAGATTTTCAAGCTTTACGCCTCTGAAAATCATATCCTGCCGAAGTCTGACGCCATCGCGGTTATATCCGCCGCCGAGGTCGCGGATATTCATGCAGCCGTCCGCCTTTATCCAGCGGGGCGGTACGGAATCGGTGAAAAATCTCCGTGGCTCACAGCCGTTTACACGCCAGAAATACTCCGTGTCTTTTTTCAGATTATATATTTCAGCGCTGTATCCGCTTATTAAAAGCTTCTTTGCGCATTCAAAGTCCTCCGATTCCGAAATTTCGAGAATTGAATTTTCGACATCAGTTTCCCACCTGAACACAGCGGGCGTGGGAGCTGTAAAAAAGCCCTCTGCTTTTTTCTGCTTGACCAGCTTTTTTATTACTTTTTTAACTGCTCTGTAATTTTCGCACTCATAAAATTCCTGCTGAAACGGAGCGTTTAAATCAACAATTTCTCTGTTTTCCGGAGAAATCAGCTTTACTTCAGGCATATTTATCTTCCTTTATTTCTTCGACAGAAATGCCGCAAAAAATTTTGCAGTGTCATAAAGTCTACGGGGAACGGACATATCGGTTTCCTTCATCGAGGCACTGTTATAGCCCGATTCCCTGAGTCTTTCAGACAGTATACCTGCCGCGATTTTAAACTGCCGGTAATCCTTGTTCCGCTGCGCGGACCATGCGCTTTCGGAGAAAGCAAACCATCTGGGAATACACATGTACTCAAGTCTTTCGGGATTGTCGATAAACTCTGTCCATATCGGTGCTTCCATTCCGATGATATTGCTTATTCCCCTGCCCGTAAGCTCACTGTAGCCGAGAGGATTTTTCCTGTAAACCTCCCTGAGCGGATACATGCCGTAGGGGTAATCAAAATAGTAGGGTTTGAAATCGGAAATGATTACTCTGCTGCCCTCATTTGCGGCTGTCAGCGCGTTGTTTTTCGGGTCAAGCCAGCGCTGAACAATAATATCCCTGTCAAGCTTTCCGCCCTTGAGAATATCGTTCCAGACAATTGCCTCTCTGCCCTTTGATTTAAGGTATTCCCTGACTCTGTTCGCGAAAAAGCACTGAAGCTCGGCACTGTCCGCAAGTCCGTTTTCGGAAATCGTTTTCTGACAGTCGGGGCAGTTCTTTCTGTAATCGTCGGGGGCTTCGTCGCCGCCTATATGAAAATACTTGTCGGGGAAAAGCTCGCACAGCTCGTCGAGAAGCTTTGCGATAAAATCAAAGGTTTCCGCCCTGCCGATGCAGAGATTATCCTTGTAAATGCCCTGCCTTGTTTTAACCTCAACAGGCTCCTTACAGCAGCTGAGTTCGGGAAAAACATGAAGAATCGCCGAGGTATGACCCGGCATATCAATTTCGGGAATAACCTCGATATAACGCTCATGGCAGAAGTCGATTATTTCCTTAATCTCCGCCTTTGTGTAATAACCCGAATACGGTTTGTCGCTGCGGCACATTGAACCGAAGTTATCGCATTTACGCACGCTTCCGAGCTTTGTCAGCTCGGGAAAGCTTTCAAGCTCGATTCTGAAGCCCTGGTCATCGGAAAGATGCCAGTGAAATTTATTGAATTTAAGCATTGCGGCAAGCTCGAGCATCTTTTTGATTTCTTCAACAGAAATCATGTGCCTTGCGCAGTCGAGCATAATGCCTCTGTAACTGAAAACGGGTTCATCCTCAATGTAAAGACAGGGAAGCTTTTCGCCGAACTGCATTCCGAGCTGCTTCAGCGTCATCTTTCCGCAGAAAAATCCGCGGTCATCCGAAGCAAAAATATTGATTTTATCGGGCAGAATTTCAAGCTTATAGCCCTCATTCTTTTTCACGGAACTGTCTTTTATCAGATTAATCTTTTCAGGGCTTTTGCAGACGGATTTCTTCTCGATAAGTCTGTAAGGCTGAGGTATTAATCTTATCATACCTTTTCCTCCGTTCTGATTTCCGTCGGAACCGTCAGTGAATACAGCGAGCCGAAATAATGCTTGTTTTCGCGGAAGCCGTATTTCATATAGAACTTATACGCCGACTCGTTCCGGTCAATGGTGTTAACTGAAAGCTTATTTATTCCTTTTGCCTTAAGATGCTTTCTCAGCTCATTGATAAGCTCCGTACCGAGACCCTTATGCTGATATTCGGGCAGAATATCAATGTGCAGATGCGTGCCGTTTTCTCTTCCGTCGTAACGCATTGCCGCAAAATATCCCATGCATACGGGCAGCATTCCGATGTGGCATTTTATTGCCTGCGGGATATATTTTTTATGCATCCGCTTCATAAACAGATCATAATCCGAGGAGCAGATAATATATCCCACAGCTCTGTCATCGCAATCGGCAATAACAAATATGTTTTCGGGTTCGTTCTCGGTAAAATAGTCGCTGTAGATAATCGGGACTGCGTCAAGAAGCTTATCGCTTTTTCTGAAATATTCACCCGCAGTTTCTCTGCATATGTATCTTAAATTTTCTTTGTCTCCGTTTTTATACTTCCGGATAATACACTCGCTCATTTTACTCACACTTTTTTATTTATTTAACTGAGAACAAAAACGCAGGGTCAACATAATGATGCGCAAATTCCGCGTGACCGTCCGAATCAATTGTCAGCGTAGAGCCGCCGTTCATGTAAGGCTCCCAGTAACCGCCGGGGCTGCATGTAAGAGAATATGAAAGTCTTACGCCGTCATACATAATCGAGGAACAGTTGACATGGTCGTGACCCGAGATGATGTTCTTCGTGCTGTCAAGCTCCTTTACAAGGTCAAAGAAGCCGTTGTCAAACTCCGGCGAGCATATTCCCTCCTCGTTATATCCGAAGCTGTCGGCATATCCGGGATTTTCATAAGCACCTGTTTCGGGATTGTACTTCGCCTCGTTCCATGCATAACGGTACTGAATACACGGAATATGGAAGAAGACGGAGCTTTCAACTGTCCTGCCTGCAAGCTCGTTGTTGCCCTTGACAGCCCACTCGTACCACTTGATCTGATTGTCCCAGAGGTGGTCATAGCTGCTGCACGGAACCTGAGTATCCGTATGTGTATCCATCATGTAGATTGAGTGAATAACCTTGCCGTTTTCGGCGATATTGATAACATAGTTTCCTACGCCCATATCTTTCGGGCCGAAACGGAAAACGCTGTACTCCGACTTGTACATCTGATAAGCACACCAGTTTTCGTAAACCTTGGCGCCGCTGCCGCCGTCGTGATTTCCCATTACGGCAGCCCACGGAATTTCGAAGGAATCAAGCACCTTGCAGAGGCGGATATAGCCTATTCTGCACCATGAATTATCGCCTGTGAGAGTGATAAGGTCAGGCTGAACCTCGGCAACGGCCTTTGCCATTGTAGCCTCGGCAATCTGACCCGCTTCACCGTAGATTTCCTTTGCAACAAGCTGAATGTCGGAAAAATTAAGAACAACAAAGTCTTTATCCGGGTCCTTTTCAAGCGTTATTGCATAATCGGCCGTATATGTATCCTCGGGTGACCAGTCATCATAAAAATTGTCTATTCCGCCCGCAAAAAGCATAGCAAAAAGCGGATTGATGAACTGATTGAGTGAAAGTAAAACTGCAAAAACAAGTTTGATAATAGCCATAATTTCCTCCTGAAATATACTGTGATTATTTAATCATTAAGCTTAATGCGGAAACAATAAACTCAATTACTTTTTTAAGAACGGAAATAACCCGTGTGAAAATATTTATATATGTCTGAAGCCCTTCATCTGTCTGTACATCTTCAGTTTCCTGAATTGCACCCTGATCAATAATGCCGATGTATTCCGCAAATACAGAGGATGTGCTGAGCAGCTCTTCGGGATTCTTACTCTGGTCAACCTGACTGAGCAGCAGACCTGCTTCGTTCAGAAGCGAAACATCGGCAGAATCCGTAACGCCGTCATGATTGCAGTCGGCGGCAAACCATACCGCACTGCCGACATCGGCCTCCGAAAGCATTCCGCAGGCAATACAGCTTGTGATAACGGCGTCAGTACCGTCATACTTTCCGTCTCCGTTTACATCGCCGAAAATAACCGCTTCGTAAGACTCGATAACAATGCCGTCCTTTATAACATCCGCACGGCTGCCCGTTGCAAGAATACCGTCGCCGCAGGAAACGCTCAGCGAGCTGTCGGTTGTTTCAACATAACTGAGAATATTCGCGGCAAACAGGTCGAGTCCGTAAATCAGTTTCCTGTCATAATCAATAACGCTTCCGTTTTTTGCTATAATGCCCTCGACATCTATTCTGTACAGTTCAGGCGTCTGTCCGTCTGCGTCTTCGGAAAGAATGTAAACCGTGCCCGGTTTAAGCGCTCTGACTGTCCCGTTCTCAAGGCTGATAACGGTATCTTCGCTGTACGTTTTTATCAGATTTCCGTCAAAACCGAGCGTCTCCGCCGAAAGCTCATCGCCCGTGTTCATATGCACACACTGAACCGAAGAGTACGGAAATTCAAGCTCATCACATACATTTCCGCAGCGCTCACACTTTTTTGAAAGCTGTGCATTTTCCGTTTCGGACGGTTCGTTTATCAGATTCCACGAATATGTATGACCGAAGGCCTCTTCGACCGTTCCCTCTGCATCATGACATGTTCTGCACGTTCTGAATTTGTATCCGTTGGCTGTGCAGGTTGTTTTAATAAGATATGTCCAGTTTCCCCAGTCGTGTCCGTATGCGGGAGTTATAATAAGATTTCTTTCCTCCTGACAGTTCCGGCATAAATCACATTCTCTGCCGTCCTCAACACAGGAAGCCTGTGTAATTACATGCTCAAAGGAATGACCTGTTGCAGGATAAGCGCAGTAATTATATACCTCGGAGCATCTTGTACATATATCGTACTCCTCTCCGTCAGTCTCGCATCCCGCGGGATTATTCACATGCAGAATGCTGTGTCCCGCGGGAATAACCGCGGTAAAGCTGTCACCGCACATGCAGGTATATCTCATCAGACCTTCTTCTGTGCAGGTCTCGGGAATTTCGGCATACTGATGATAGAGGTGCGTATGTTCAGCTTCGTTCAAGGTCATTACCGCAACATAGCATTCAACATCTCTTAGCTGATTGCCCTCAAATACTCTGCAGCTGCTGACAGCCAGTCCGATATCGTCCTCAGTTATGCTTTCGGGGCTGAGCTTATTGAATTTGAAATAAGCAAGTATTTCCTCGCAGCCCGAATACGGCTGTGTTGTACCTGCGGAAAGCTTATAGCTCCGTGGGCTGATACTGTATACACAGCTTCCGCCATGCTCCGAAACATTTCCTGCAAATTCCTCAAGATAAAGCGTACCGTAATCAATACATTCTCCGATTTTATCCGACAGTATAAGAAGCTGAACATCAGCCGCGTTAAAGCTGCCCTTATCAAAGGCTATTCCGATTTCAGCGTATTCGTCGTTTTCGTCAAGAACATTAACGCTGAACATCGCCGCGCTGTCAATCGGATATCTTAATTCCGTTTTGCCGCATTCAAGGCAGGTTCTGATATCCCTGCCCGATTCATATGCGCTCCATTCAGACCAGTCGTGTCCCTTAGCGGGTATTACTCTGCTGTTGAATGTTTCGCGGCATTCAGTACATTCATCGTATTCATACCCGTCATTTTCACAGGTCGGTTCGTCAACAAAATGCTGCAGGCGGTGTCCTTCGGCAGTGACATTTCTGACAAGCTGCTCGCCGCATCGGCATATATATGTAATCTGTCCGTCTTCGGTACAGCTCACGGGAATAACCTCTGACGGAGTAAAAATATGCGTATAATGAACGCTGTCGGAAAAATTCTTTACTGTATCCGGGGTAATCGGTCCGTCCGAGTTTTCAAGTGAAACAAACTCAATGCCGATATCCGACTCCGTTACATCCCTCATATCGAGCTTTTCAACTTCAACCGTGATTATATTTTCGCCGTAAACGCTGTATTCATCAGTGGTAAAAATCTGAACTCTGCCTACGCGTGAATTCAGTCTGCAGATAATATCGTCCCCACGCACGGAGGCCTCGTCAATATAGTTGTCAAAAAATTCGGTTTTTGATAAGTCATAAATATCACCGAACAAATCAGAAAGGAACGAAAAATTAAAGTTGACCGAATTAAAGCTTCCCGCTTCAAGCGAAACACCGAAAACAGTGTAAAACAGCTCGTCTTCCACTATGTTTATACCGAAAACTGCGTCCCCGCTGCTTATGTATCCGTATTCCTCAAGCCCGCACTCGCTGCAAACCGATGAAAGCACACTGCCGTTTATTTCGGAGTTAAAAATATGAATATGCTCACTGTCGGAAGAGAGACGGCTGAATGTCTCTGTTTGCGGTTCGCTGATATTACCGAAGGCATCGTCAGTGTCTGAAGCATAGCATCTGCGAACCGTCAGTTCAATATCGTCAGGCGATGCCGTCTCCCCGTTTTCGGCAAACCTGTATTCAACAAAGTTCTCATTCAGACAGCCATAGGATATCATTGTACTGATGCTGTACATTCCGTTATTTACGTTTCCGCTGGTTATCACGGTTTCTCCGCGGCGTTTAACATCCTTTTCAAATTGTAAAAAGGAATTCGTTCCCCGGATTGAAAGGCATTGATGCTGCGGAAAAGTCACCTGCACATCAAGAGCAATAAAGCTGCCTCTTTCAAGCGCAACTCCGACTGCGATATAACCGTCGGTCTGCTCAATAAGATTGAGGCTCAGAACCGTACACGAATCAGAATATTTATATTCTGTTCTGCCGCAGACTGCACAGATCCTGCTGTCAAGCGTTTCGGAGCATTCCGACCATCCTGACCATTCATGAGCCGCATCGGGGCATTCTTCGGCAGCCGCGCTGAGAGGCACAGCTGACAGAATAAATACCGCCGCAAAAAAGACTGCAAGTATCTTTTTGTATAGTCTTTTCATCAGTATTCTCTCCTGTATACTTTAATCCGATTATATTATATACCATTATTTCTTTTAATACAATCAGAAAATTAAACAAAAAACAGGGACGACTTTCGCCGTCCCTGAAAAATATTCTTTTAACCGAATATGCCCTCAAAAAACGGAACTTTAATTCCGTACTTTTTCTTAAGGTCGCTCTTAACGCCGATATTATTGAAAATCGCGTAAATACCGCCTATAAAACGCGCAATGCTGTTGAGCGGATTCATAATGTATTTCGGGTGTCCGCCCTGCTGTGATGTCTTCGAGAGTGTAAATGTGTTGAACGGTGTGTTCTCCCCGTCGTAATAGCTTCTGATAACTATTGAATCCTCCGAAAAGTCGAGAACATTATAAATTACCTTATCTGTATCAACATATTTACCGATGCGGTCACCGACAGGAGGAACATCCTCGGGGTCAACGCCTCTCGGACGGTTGATTGAACCCGAAACCATATAAATGCTGCCCTTTGCATCAGTTATCTCATCGATATCGGCAATTGAGGTTACGGTCTTTTTTCTGTATACAACATTTGACATCGTGTAGTAATGGCTGTGACCCATAAGCACAAGGTCAATCGCAAACTCATCAATAAGAGGCATAAAGAGTGTACGGAGAAGCTTGTTTTCGCTCTCTCTGTGGGGAATTCTCTGACCGAGAAGGTCGTGATGGAACATTGCAACTCTCCATTTTACATCCTTGTTTGCTTTAACAGCGTTTTTAATGAAGCGGCGATGATAAACACCGTCACCGTTGTTGCCGTCCATTACAAGGAACAGCGTATCACCCTTGACAAACCAGTAATCGCCGCCGATGTAGCTTCTTACGCCCAAATCATCTGTTTCGGGATTCGCGTTAAAGAATTTATAATCGGCGTTCTTTCTGTCATGGTTGCCTTCAAGAATCGCAACAGTTGTATTCTTGGCATCCTCGGAAGCGACATAACCGCAGTACTCATCTCTTCTGCCGAGTGAAGCCTGGTCACCTGTAGAAAGAATAACATCAATATCGCTCTTCGCCTTTGCCTGAGAGATTACAGACGCAAATTTACCCGACTGCTTCATAACGCTGTCCGGGTCCTCGCCGCTGTCATCATAGCTTATGTGAACATCGGTTACATACAGTGCGGAAAAATCGTTTCCCGCTGTTGTCGTAATGCTGTAAACCTCAGAAGTATATTCGCCTGAATTGCAGGTGTAGTAATATGTTTTGCCCTCTTCAAGATTGTTAATATAAGCCTCTGCAGAGTAATCGCCCTGCGGAGTTTCGACTGTTGACGCCGAATATGTAACCGAATCAGTCATATCTCTGTTAAGGCTGAGTTCAACATAATTATCTGACTTTATTCCGGTATACCATGTGACCGTTCTCTCGCTTTCGGTCTGACCGGGTGCAACATAAATACCGTTTTCGATATCTGTGCCGTTTGACTTCCAGTACGCACTCCAGCTGTCTCCTGCAACCGCCGTACCCGCACATGTCATCAGCATAACCGCGCACATAATTATGCACAGCAGACTTTTCATTGTCTTTTTCATTATTCAACCTCCAAATATTTTTAAATGATTATACCATAAAAACATTTTTATTTCAACAAAAACATGCCTGTCTTTACAGGACAGATTTGCAGTTCTGTACCGATTTACTCCTCCTATATCACTCTTACTGTTTACGCACTGCGTAAAAAACAGGCAGTGCCTAAGCACTGCCCGTTAATTAAATCTGTTCTTTTTTTCGGATTATGCGTCAACGATATCAGCAAATGAAATCTGATTATTTGCACGGGCTGCGGGAGCCTGGTCGATTTCAGCCTTATAAACACCTGCATTCATAACCGTTGTTGCATCAGTTGTTGTAAGTGAATTGTCACAGTCAACATCGCCTGCAAATGTAACTGCTGTGTTGTTTGCATTTGCGGAAAGGAGACGTGCTGCAAAGCATCTGAGGATAACAGCATCCATACCGTTTGCTTCGCCGTCGCCGTTTACATCGCCGAAGTAGATAACTGTGTATTCACGCTCTGTGATGTAGTAACCGTCACCGTCGGCATCGGAACGAAGCTGAACTCTTGCGCCTGTACCGTTGCCAAGCTCTGTGCTGATAATCTGAAGGTCTGAGCAGCCGTTAGAACCGTAGGAAGCCATCCAGTAATCCATGTATGTTGTGAAATCACCGAATTCTTCTTCATCAGCTGCGGTATAGAAGGGCTCTGTAAGACCGTAGATATAGGAGTTAACCTCATCCTTAAAGAAGTATGTCTCAGAAGGATCGTAGTATGCAAGAGTAGGAATTGTTACAAGAGCATTGTAAGCCTTGTTAAGTCTCTCTGCATAACCGTCAATGATAGCCTGACCGTCTGCATCGTAAGGAACCTCGCGTGAGAATGCGAGAGCTTCGTTATACATGTCAACAACATTCTGAACTGACTTGTCCGTAAATGTTGAGGGGCTGTCAAGATATGCAAGGCTGTTGATTGCATTGATAAGACCTGAATAATCAGCGTCCGCAAGACCTGCCTTCTCTGTAAGAGCGTTTATAGCGTCACGAAGCTGCGCTCTTGCCATATTAACCTTTGACTGCGGATAATCGCCGAGGTTACCTGCAAGCTGAGCTGCATTGTATTCGCCGACAACCTTCTGTGCAAAGTCATATGCCTTTGTATAAGCATCCCATGATCTGCTTGTGTAGAGCTGAGTTCCGTCACCTGCTACGTTATTTGCGATTCTGGGATTGTTGTCCATGATTCTGAGAAGATAGAAATCATTTGCCGCAGGCTGGTTTGCAAGAAGATAATCATTGTATACATGATCAAGATAGTAGTAAGCATATGTGATGTCCGCACGCTTGGGTGCCTCACCTCTGTCATATGCATTTATGATGCTTTCAGCGTCATCAAGAGCATCCTTGAAGTCATCATATGTCCAGTATGCATAGTCTACATAATCACTGTATGTGTAGTTGTCCTCATAATACTTGATTCCGTCGTTGCTGGGAATTTTAAGCCCGTTATAGAGATTCTTGAGCTGACTGATGGAATAAGAGCCTGAGAATGTGTTTTCATACTGTCTTCTGATATAACCGAACTGGTCAAGGTCGATAATACCTGCGAGCGTGCAGATAACATCAAGAGATTCCTTGGCAACAGCGCCGTCCTGGCAGATGTTGGGAAGGCTCTTGAGAAGCATTCTTGCTGTGTTGTAAAGACCTGTGTTGTTGATTGATGAACCTGAAGCACTATTATAGGTCTTAACAATCTGGTCAAGCTCTGTGTAATCGTAAGGAACGATAAGTCTGTTGAGCTGGAAGTCGTTTGTACTCTGGTTTGTTTCCTCTGTGGGAAGCTTGAATACGCCGTTAAGAATTCTGCCGAGAAGGTTTGCAACAAGCTTTGAGAAGGGCTTGTTGAGGTCGGAGTCGTTGCGGCGTCCGATGATGCCGAGGAATCCGTTAAGGTCAAAGTCAAGAACATTACCTATGATGCTGTTCATAAGGAGGTCCTCGATACCTTCCTTGCTGTCTTCAACACCGTAGAAGATGTTTGTAAGAGGAATCCACTGATTTACAGACATGTAAAGCTTGTACCAGGGGTCATTTGCATATGTCTGTCTGTCGCTTGCGTTGGGATACATTGAGAACAGTGTAACATATTTGCCGAGGAATGTCTCGAAGCAGTCGTTGGCAAGCTGAACAAATGTGGGTGTAAGTGTGCTTGATTCAAATGTTGTGCCGCCGACAAGATAGTAGTTGATAACTGATGCCGCAACATCAAGACACTGCATTGAATCGGGGTCAATAGCGCCCTGGTCAATCTTCTTCTGGAAGTCAGCGTCCGGGCTGTGAACAAGCTCTTCACACATATTGACCATAGTATATGTTGCAAGTGACTTGATTGAGTTGCATCCGTCGGGGAAGTATACGCCGTCAACAAATGCCTCAAGAACCATCTTGAGAAGGAATGCGAAGAGTTCCTCATATTCCATTTCGTTAACTGCTGCCTCTTCTTCAGGTGTAAGGGGAGTAAAGTCAGATGTGAAGGAAGGAAGCATGGGAACGATGCTCTTAACAAGGTCTGTGAACATGCCCTGGAAATAAGGAGTAAGCTGGAGATGTGAACCTACGCTTGTGGGCTCGAACCAGATAAACTTCTTAAGACCAACCTTGATAACATACTCAAGGGCAACGTTGATCTTGTCAATGGGCTTGGGTCTTTCAGGATTCTCTACGCCTTTCCAGCGAAGGAATTCTTCAATGATGTTAACCTCGTCCTCAGGTGTATCTGCCGAAACAGCGCCTGCTTCTACAAGAGTATTGTAGTCAACGAAGAGGTTGATTGCAATGTCGATATAGGAAGCATCTGTGTTGTCATAATCGTCGGGAGCAATCTCGAGAAGGTCGAGAATAAGAGCGCCGGCGTAAGGAATAACAATATCATCAACAAGAGCATTTACAAGATTGATAATAAAATCATATGTAGATGTTCTTCTGATGTCGATGCTGCTTGCTGAAAGTGAGGGGAAGAGCCGGTCATTGACAAGACCTACATCGTTTGTGATTTTGCCTTCGCCGTCAAACTCGAAGGGAAGTGCAACGAAGCCCATAACGGTATCAATTGCATCCTGGTCAAGAAGATTGAAGATGAAGGAAATAAGCTTATCGTTCAGGAATGTCTGGAGAATCTGGTCAAGATTGTAACTGTCAGCTGCACCCTCTTCATAGCCTGTAGCAACGCCGTCAGTTATGAGAAGTTCATAAAGCATGTTGCAGAGGAAGCCGTGAAGATTCTTCAGCATGGGAACCTCATCGTAAAGATCGAAGAAGCTGTCAATAAGACCGAGGGTGAAAGAACCGTCAACAATACCTGCAATAACATCGGCGTTGTCGTCAAGTGACAGACAGTTGCAGACATTAAGGAAAAGCTGGAAATCAGACTGGTTGGGATTGCGGCGTCTGTTGTTGCTGTCGCGAAGTATTTTAACATTCAGCTTTTCAATATCGCCGAGGTTAAGGATTGTTGCGATACCGTAAAGCGTACTGCCCATAATGTTATCAAGGCTGTCGCAGAGTGTATCAAAAGATACAATATTGATATCAATGCCAAGAATTGACTCATGGACATCCATGCCTGCAAAAACCTCGTCATCGAGAAGGTCAAGCAAAGCGGAAGCTGCCTGGTCATTGGTAAAGTAAGGAGTAAGGACAGAGTCGTATCCCGTGGGCTCCTCGTAGCTGGTCTTGTACGCGCTGACGCCAACGGTAAACATTGAGAATACCATTACCATTGCGAGCAGAACGGACAACAGTCGTTTAGATTGTTTCATCTAAAAAACACCTCCATTGAATTTGCCTAAGTTTGCACATACCTTAAGCATTTTATCGGCAAAAGAGAATAATACTGATAGTATTACACTTTTACTTATGCTAAGTTTATCAAATATTTTATAGTTTGTAAATAGTATTTTAACAAAATTTTGGGAGAAATTTATGTGCAATTTAGACTATTTTTCAGCATTTTAACCGATTCCGGAATATCGTTTTCAGGTACTCCGGCAGAAGAGACAAAAACGTTCAGCGTTTTTTGTTCAGTTTGCTGTATATCTTTTATATTAATTCGGTTCTGTATAAAACTTAATTTTGCCTTTTCGGGCGTAATGTCAGTTTTTACCTCAAATTTAATGATAAATCCGGAATCGCTGACCGCCGCCGACTGCGGACCGAATTCCCGGTTTATCGCCTTTTTCATCAGCTCCGTTTTTGTCTCGCAGATTTTTCGCGCTTTTTTTATCTGAGCTGTCAGCCTGCCGTCGGTGATGTAACGCGCAAGTGCAATCTGCTCCGTTTTTGAGGCAGTCTGATTGTACATGCCGCCGCGTCTGCGGTACGCATCGGCAAGCTTTTCGGGCAGAACCATAAAGCTTATGCGTATTGACGGGAGCAGAAGTCTTGACATTGTGCCGATATACGCAACATGCCTGCCGCCGTCAAGCCCCTGCAGTGAGGAAACGGGACGCGAGAAATAACAGAACTCACTGTCAAAATCATCCTCGATAACAATACTGTTGTGTTCACGGGCATAATTGAGCAGGTCGATTCTGTCTGAAATGCTCATAATACTGCTGCCGTTATATCTCGACGGAGATGTGTAAATGAAATTCACATCCGAGCTTCCGTCATATTCCTCTGTGCCGTTATAAACGGTATATCCGTAATCCTCAAAAACAGCCGCGCCCTGACGAAACATGCTTCCGCTGAAAATTACGGAAGAACGCTCATTTTCAAGCGAACACAGCAGACAGATAAGATTCTGCACTCCCGCTCCGATAACAATCTGCGACGGGCTGCAGACAACTCCCCGCTGAGAGCCTGCATAATCACTCAGTGCCTTGCGCAGGTCATATTCGCCCTGATATTCTCCGTAGCTCAGAAGTCTTTCCTCACAGCGCAGGGCAGTTTTGATATATTTCTGCCACAGCTTGAAGTCAAAGCATTCGCTGTCCGCCGATGAGCCGGACAGGTCAAACTCAAATTCCGTCTTTTCCTCAGTCTGGCAGTCGGAAGGCTGTACGGCTGCGCTTCGCGGCAAATCGGAAAGCTTGCAGACATAGTATCCGCTCTGACTTTTAGTGTAGACATAGCCTTCCGCCGTCAGCTGCATGTACGCGCTTTCAACCGTCATCTTGCTGATATTGAATTCGGCGGCGCATTTGCGTATTGACGGCAGCCTGTCGCCGTATTTCAGCGTACCGTTAATAATTCTGTCGCGGTAGTACATATACAATTGTATATAGAGCGGTTCGCCCTCATAGGCACGGAATAGTTCGTTCATAGCAACTGTCCTTGTCAAATTTATTGTTTTTGTCTATTTTGATAATGACAAATTTATTGTATTATATATTTGATTTATAAAAATGTCAAATATTCCGAAAGACAAATTGGTATTTTCCGCAGTACCTGCGGTCGTTCGCCGGGTTGGCGATTATCAGAATACCGTTCCCCTGCGCGAGCCAACGGAGTGCCTCCGCACCCTCGCCGGGTCGGCTGTTATCAAATTCCCGTTGCCCCGCCTCCCTTGTGTAAAGGGAGGTGGCACGGCATAAGCCGTGACGGAGGGATTGTCAATGGATAGAAAGCATAATAAAAGTATCGTTCCGCATGCAAAAAATCTTCGAAAAAATATGACAAAAGAAGAACGTCATTTGTGGTATGACTTTTTGAGAACATACGAGGTCAGGTTTTCAAGGCAGAAAGTCTTAGGAAAATACATTGCTGATTTTTATTCTGCACAGGCAAAACTTGTTATTGAACTTGACGGCAGTCAGCATTATGAAGAAAAACAGTCGGAAAAAGATGTTGAACGAACTGCGTATCTTGAACAGTTTGGATTAAAAGTGATTCGAATACCAAATAATTACATCAATCAAAATTTCAGTGGCGTATGCGAGTATATTGATGATATGGTAAAACAATCCCTCAGTCAGCTTCGCTGACAGCTCCCTTTACACAAGGGAGCCGATGTTAGGAGTCAGGTAGTATGGATAAAGAAAAAATATATCAGGAATATCACGATAAAATTTACAGATACATCCATTCAAAAATCAATAATACGCAGGATGCAGAGGACTTGGCTGCCGATGTGTTTGTGAAGGTCCATGAAAAGCTCAACACCTTTGATGAAGCCAAGGCATCGCTTTCCACATGGATTTATACGGTAACAAGAAACACGCTGACAGACTATTACCGTACAAGAAAGGTGTTTGGCGAAATACCAAGTCGGATCGTAGCCATG
>JAZUDP010000211.1:0-12077 GCA_045639705.1 Acutalibacteraceae bacterium | reverse complement strand
CTACTGCTATCGAAGCATTAAGGAGACGGCCAAGGCCCTCGACTACTACTTGCAAGCACAGGCCCAAGCCCCAGAAGACATGGCCATCCAACTGGCGATAGGCAACTGTCACCTCGAACTCAAGCAATACGACAAGGCATTGCAGGTATTCTTCAAAATCGAATTCCTCAGTCCGGGCAACAAGAATGTTTGGCGCCCAATTGCCTGGTGTTCATTCGTCGAAGGCAAATTAGACCAAGCGGAGAAATATTACAAGAAACTGGACGAAGCGGAACGCAACCACCACGACTGGCTCAATTTAGGTCATGTGGTCCTCTGCAAGGGCGACCGCAAACAGGCCATCGCCTACTACATCCAATGCCTCAAAAAACTCAACTCCGACAGCAAAAACTTCAATGCCCTATTCAACGAAGACTTGCCATTCTTAGAGCAAAACGGATTCGACGGCAAAACGGCTCCCTTCCTGCAAGACAAGATCCTTTATGAGGCGGAAGGGCTGTAATTTGTGAAGGATGCACATCGAGAATGCAAGACGTTACACGATTCACAATAATATAACTAACAAAAAAACGGGCTTCCGAAGAAGCCCGTTTTGTTTTACTGTTCGTTTTTCATATTACTCCGAAAGGAGGTCATTATCAAGCATTTCTGCTCTCTTTTCACGCATTTCGCAAAGCTCTGCGTAAATTCTGTCCTTGCGCTTGCCGCTGTAATTATCAAGCATAAACGAAAACGCAGGAAGCAGGTTGCCGATGAATCCGCAAAGGGATGCCACCGCATAAATTCCGTGAAGCGTCTGAGGCGTCTGAACAGCCTTTTCGGTTGAGTTTGTGTCCTTGTTTTTATATCCGATTGCACTGAACAGACCGTTATAAAGGTTAACCTTAATAAGTGAATTGACCTTGCCGACAATATTCTGCGTTGCGCTCAGAAGGCCGTCGCTTCTGATAGGCTGGCCGTATTTTTTCTCGCTGTACCATTCCATATAGTCTGTGGAATCGGCAACAAGAATCTTTTTCGCTGCGCCCTGCAGTGCGTTCGGAATTCCAGAAAGACCGATAAGCAGGCTGATAAGATATTTTTTCTTTCTGACTGATTTCAGATTGAATTTAATGTTGAACAGAGACATAATTCCGTACCAGAACGCTGAATACAGATATCCGCCTACAAGCATGGTTTTAGCTGAAAACTTTTTGCCTGCAAAAGGAACTGCAAGAAGTCCGACATACGAAAGCGAGCCGCTGATTGCATCGCCGACTGCCTTGACCTTGTAATCGCCGAGTGAATCCTCGTAAAGATAGGGAAGTATATTGTATGTAATCTGACGGACGGTTTCACAGATGCTTGCAAGCTGGATAACCATGAACGGACGGTTATGCAGAATTGCGCCGATATTTCTCTTGTCCCATTTGACCTTTTCGCTGTCCTTCTGTTTTTTCTTTTCCTCATATTCCGCCTGTGCTATTGCGCCGCGGTCCTTAACAGTGAGGTAAGGAGCATACATTGAGAGGATACCGAGAATGCAGAAGCCGAGCGAAATAAAGAAATACATATTTCTCTGTGCTTTAAAGCCGTCGACCATGCCGACGAAAACGGGAATCAGTCCGCCGGGTGCCATTGAGCCGAGAACCGAAGCGATTGTTTCAAATGTGAAAAATTTCTTTCTGTCGGGCGGGCTTGAAACCATTTTAAGTGAAAGCGCATTAAGAGCAATATCGTAAAATGTATCGGCTATTGCAAAAAAGATATTGAAGAACAGTGACCACACGAAGTTATACATCATGTTGTTTCCGGGAATGATGTACAGAAGCATGGAGCAGATTGCAAACGGAATCGGCGCAGTCATAAGCGCCTTGTGAATGTTGCTCTTCTTTCCCGCTTTTGTGGGCAGGTCATACAGGGTGCCTGCAAGCGGCGGAATAAAGAAGCTCAGTATTGTTGTTATATTTCCCTTTACGGTCATAAGTCCGTTGGAAATACCTCTGAAATCACGGTCAAACTTATCGGAAAACGTGTTGACGCTGTCCTGACCCATCGAGTTGCCGAAAATACCGCCTGCGAAGCCAAGCAGTTCCTTGTTGGAAATCTCGTCGCAGTCCATATATGTATTTTTCAGCTTAAGTAAAGGTGTTTTTATACTCAAATTATTCGCTCCTTTCAAGCTGTGCTGCAGCAAATTCATATGCTTTATTAAAGCAGTCCCTGCCTTTTTCAACTACGGTGGCGATTGACCACGCATGATTACCTATTATTCCGTCCGCCTTATATTCCTCAAACGGAATTCCGAATGCCTTGTACTGCTCTATCAGGTCAAAGGCTTCGTACCGGAGATAATCGCGTGTTGCCCATACGATAAACGCAGGAGGAAATTCTGCTGTAACATGAGGATATGAAAGCTGTCCTTCCTCTGTTTCAAGATATCTGCGTGTTTCCTCAAGATTTTTACCGAGGAAGGAGCAAGTCATCATTTTAATATCGGGGAATTTTGACTGAAGCTTTGAGGTATCCACAAGATTTTTTAGGTCAAAGCATCCGCAGTGAGTGACAAGAGCCTTGATATCAAACTCATCCCTATGCTTAAAGCTGATTCCGAATTTATCGAAAAGAGTTTTATCCTTTGCGAAGGCCGCCATCATCATAATGTAATAGCCCCCCGCGCTTTCGCCCGCAAAGACAACATTCTTCAAATCAAGGTTGTATCTGTCCTTCTGGTCATAAATTTTATCGAGAGCGGCAAAAATTTCGTGAAGCTGAGCCGGATAAACCTTATCAGGAGCATATGTGTATGAAATTGACGCGGTAAAAAAGCCTTTTTCCGCCCAGTTGGCAACGTATGTATTTCGCATATCTGTGATGCCCGAAATAAAACCGCCGCCGTGAATGTAGATAAAAACAGGCTTTTTATTTCCCGTGTTATCTTTTCGGGTGCAGATATTTATATACTGAAGCTTTTCAGTGCCGTATTTCATGCGTGAAAAATCACAGCTTTCCGGTGTGGGTCTGTGCAGAACAAGATAGGCAAGGCTTTCGGTAAAGTTATACCAGTATGTTCCCGCCTTGCCGCGTAAATAAACCTTTTTATCCGTAATATCATCTCCTGTCTTATTTTTTGATTGTATCATATTATTTTTGTTTTTACAATATAAAAATTATTGTTTGCAGAGATTGTTGCAGTCATTTTAATCTGACGGAAAATCAGTAATTTATCGGTGCAAATTCAATTAATCTGCGCAGGGGCGGCAATTGTCACCCGCGAAGTTTCATCAGACCCTGACGGGCGATTCGTGAATCGCCCCTACCATACGGATATCATAATTGTGTGTCATTCTGAACGAAGTGAAGAATCTCAGCCTGCCGTTTTTGAGATTCTTCGCCGTTCCTCCTCAGAATGACATTGCATGTTCCGAAGGCTCGCGCACTGAAACACTATTTCTGAAAACCCCCGAACCGGCGATGGAGCGGAGATACTCCGCAAATCGGTATCCGGCGGTAAATTGAACCGTTTATGTCAAAGCCGAATCAGCTTTTCAGCTTTTTGGCTCCGCCCGCAAATGTGACGGCAAAGGCGGCGGCATTGAGAAACAGCGCAGCCGTCAGTAACGTTTTTGCTATCTTTATGATATTAATTATCGCAAAATCGTATCTTGCCATTTTAAGAAACAGCTTTGATTTTTTCAGATATTCCTTTTTCGTCATGTTAGTTCCCCTTTTCGTTTATTCAATCAGTGATTGCATATAAGTATTCCGTGAGCTATTGACGGTATGCTTTCACCCTGAAACGGCGACACCGTTGAAAGAAGCGCTCCCGTTGCAACAATAAGAGCATTACGAAGCGTTCCGTCATTAAGCTCATTAAGAATTTTTGAACACAGTACCGTTCCGCAGCAGGCACAGCCGCTTCCTCCCGAATGAACATCCTGCTCGCTCATGTAATACATCATAGTTCCCGCATCTTTGTGCTTTCCACTGATACTGACGCCGTATTCGCTTTCCGTAAGACTGTAAAGAAGGTCAGAACCGACTTTTCCTAAATCTCCCGTGAGAATCAGGTCATAATCCGACGGAGCCGTACCCGTATCATTAAGGAAATCAGCTATTGTCTGAGCCGCGGCAGGCGCCATTGCCGCACCCATGTTACCGGCGTCGGTCACGCCCTTGTCAACAACCCTGCCTACAATTGCTTTCTCGATTTTCGGACAGTTTTTTTCACCTGTTCCGCTTATCATTGCCGCCGCTGCTCCCGTTACCGTCCACTGCGCCGTGGGCGTACGCTGTCCGCCGTACTCAAGAGGATGGCGAAACTGCTTTTCCGCGGAACAGAAATGAGACGAGGTTGAGGCTATACAGCACTGTGCGAGCCCGCTTTCAACCGCAACGGCTGAATTTATCATTGCAAGCACCGAGGTTGAGCATGCGCCGTAAACTCCGCTGAAGGGAATACCGTAATCACGCAGGCAGAAGCCCGATGAGCTGCACTGATTCAGCAGGTCTCCCGCAAAATGAATATCGACCGCGCTTTTATCCATATGAGTTTTATCGAGAAGCAGCCCGACGGCGGTCCTGTGAAATTCGCATTCCGCATGCTCCCATGTTTTCTGATTGAAAAGCGGGTCATCAATAACAAGGTCAAAGCCGCTGCCGAGAGGACCGTCGCCCTCTTTTCTGCCGACAACAGACGCCCATCCGACAACAGACGGACGGCTTTCGAATTCAAGCGTATATTTTCCCTTTCGCATACAATCACCTGAAGTTAGTATTTATTGTTTTTGTAAAAAAATACAAAAAATAAAAAACGGCAGGATTTTTCCTGCCGGAAAGCTTTTTGGACACTAAAAAAGATATCCTTCAACCGTCTGTATATTCAGTTTTCTCAGAAGTTCATTTGCGATGCTTACGCGCTCGCCGTCATAGTCCTCACAGCGGTGACTGTCAAAGCCGACGCTGATTTTCAGTCCGGATTCGCGGACAATTCTCTGCTGCTCCTCATCGTTAAAGAAGCGTTCAACGTAAGCGTGTTTCCTGTAGCCGTGAATTGAATCATAGCTCATATTCATTTCCCAGAAAATTCCTTTTGACGCAAGCTCTCTGAAATAAGCTTCAGGGTCACGTTCAAACAGTTCGCAATAACGGAACAAATCGGTATGCGCAATACCGCAGGGAATTTTCACCTGTTCCGCAAATTCGATAAGCCTGTCCGCAACAACGCTTTCGGGTTCGTCGATATGCTCGATAAGACAGTAATCGTAATCGGCTATTACTGAAAAATCTCCGTCACTGAAATCGTAAACCAAGGGTCGTGACGGTATTTCTATACCGCAGATTATTCTGATTCTGTCTTTGTTTTTCTCCGCGAGTACGCGCATCTCAGTAAGATAGCTCTGTTTGTCCGCGCCTATTCCGTAGCTGTGGTCACAGATTCCGAGGACAGATATACCGTTTCTGACTGCCGTATCAACAAGCTTCTGCGGCGCATCTCTGCCGCAGCGGCTGAACCATGTATGGGAATGGATATCGTGGTTTCTGATTTTTTTCTGCTCTTCGAGAAAAGCTGTTGTTTTCTCAGCGCCGCCGTCAACGCGGATTTCAAAAATAAACGGAGCGTCATTTAAGATTCCGCTGTAAAGTCCGTCGTAAAAAGAGGCAAGGGAAATCAGCCGGCCGTAGTTTTCAGTGACGGCGTCATGGTTTTCAAATATGCCTTCACGGTCTGTAACCTGATGGATATGATAGCCGACACAGTATTTTCCGATTTCCGCGTACCATGCGCCGAGGGTATATTTCTGACTGTAAGGCGCGTTGTTGCGTGCGTGTCCGAGGTCAAAATTTATTCCGACCTTCCTGTCAGTCAGCCTTCTGACGCGTTCAACAAAATCCGTACAGTCCCCGGGAATGCAGCCGAACGGTCTTGTGCCGTTGAGTCTGTCCGCTTCCTTCATGTGCAGATTTTCTATGCCTGCGGCACAGTTTTCGGGCAATGCGTTGATTACCTCGCCGTAAAGCCCGGCAAAGGCTTCAAGCGTTTTTTCGTCAGCTTCACGGGAATTCATGCGCGGGACATGAACTGTCACTCTGTCGGCCTTGAGTTCGCGGGCAAAAGCGGCAAATTCAAGCATTTTCTCTCTGCCCGTTATGCCGTTTTCAGTCAGTACCGCATCGGGAAAATGAATTGAAAGATTCTCTCCGCCTGCGTTCCGCCACTGTCTGACAGCCTCTGTCAGCTCCGCTCTGTCGGCTGAAAACGAATTCGGACGAAGCTCGACGGATTTCATGCCGTGTTCCGCGGAAAAACGCAGATGCTCAATCGGTCTGTAGCAGGAAATACCCGTCCGCTTATGGAATCCGACAGGCATAGGGCAGAAATAATACGCCTTTTCAAGCTGTTTGGTATCGGTATCGTAATAAACAAAGCACGGACTTTCGCCGATATTCTTATCGGGGTCGAGGGCGGGAAGTGAAACCGTATTGCCTTTAATTTCGAATTTATGAAGATGCGCGCAGAAAACCGTGGTGTCGGGATGCGCCTTGCGCCAATTTGCGAACTGTGTTCTGCATGGTTCTTTAAGTGCCTCGGGAGGATGATGCATGAACACCGAATCTGACTGTTTTGCCTTGTCAAGCGCAGCAAATTCATCATCCGAAAGCTCCCTTGAACCGTCATTGAGCATGTATATTTTCTGCTTTCTGTATTTGTTCACACATTTTGAGGTCCGTATCAGCTTCGGATTCCCACTGCGTAAATCGGAATTGCCTGAAATAACAAGGAACGGTATTCTGACTGATTTTACCTTTTTAAAGAAGTACTCGGCGGCGGATTTATCTCCGTCGGCGGTGATATCGCCTGCAAAAACGAGCAGCTCCGCGCCCTTTTTCTGCGCGTCGGACAGCATGTACTCGAACGCTCTGTACTGCGCCGTATTCTGTATATACGGCAGATGCAGGTCAGCGGATATACAAATCTTCATTCTACCGTCCCCTTTCGTTGAAATTAATTATATCACATAAAGCCAAAAAATACATCCCGAAGTTTCCTCCGGGATGTATTTATTTTATTGCGGATTAATAATCTGCGGGAATGAGGTCTGCCATTACTGTGTTGAGATTTTCTGTTTTCTTGTGAAGCTCAACGTCAGCATAGCACTTCATGCCTGTACCTGAGGGAAGAAGCTTACCGATGATAACATTTTCCTTAAGACCCATGAGAGGATCAGTCTTGCCCTTGATAGCCGCGTCTGTAAGAACACGCGTTGTTTCCTGGAAGGAAGCAGCTGAAAGGAAGGATTCTGTTGCAAGGGAAGCCTTCGTGATACCCATAAGAGTGGGAGCGCAGGTTGCAAAGTTGGGCTCTGTACCCTCCTCTGCCGCCTTCTTGGCAACCTTGTCGTTCTCTGTATAGAACTCATGCTTCTCAACAATAGTGCCGGGAAGGAAGCTTGTATCGCCTGCATCCTCAATCTTAACCTTACGCATCATCTGACGGACAATAACCTCGATGTGCTTGTCGTTGATATCAACACCCTGTGTACGGTATGTCTTCTGAACCTCGCGGATAAGGTAATCGTGAACTGCCTCAACGCCTCTGATTGCAAGAATGTCATGCGGATTGGGAGCGCCGTCTGTAAGAGCCTGACCCTTTGTTACATAGTCGCCTTCCTTGACAATTTCACGGAAGCCGTAAGGAATAAGATATGCTCTTGAATCGGCATTTTCCTTATCTGTAATAACAACATGACGGGTCTTCTTGATTTCCTCAAACGAAACCTCACCGGAAATCTCTGCAAGAATTGCAAGAGCCTTGGGCTTACGGGCCTCAAAGAGTTCCTCAACACGGGGAAGACCCTGTGTGATATCGCCTGAATCCTTGGCACCGCCTGTATGGAAGGTTCTCATTGTAAGCTGTGTACCGGGTTCACCGATGGACTGAGCAGCGATGATACCTACCGCTTCACCGACTGTTACGGGGTCGCCTGTTGCAAGGTTTGAGCCGTAGCACTTAATGCATACGCCGTGTTCAGCCTTACAGGTAAGAAGTGAGCGGATTGTTACGGAAGCAACTGAATTTTCGGGTGCCTCGCCTGCTTCAATCTTCTTCTGATGAAGCTTAGCCGCATGGTCTGCAACTCTCTTGGCATCGTCGTCTGTCATCATCTTTTCATGTGACATGATAACCTCGCCTGTCTCCTCGTCGATATAATCGTTAAGGAGATATCTGCCGGAAAGACGGTCAGCGAGTTCAACAATCTTACGGTTGCCGTCAAGAATATCGTAAACCTCGATACCCTCTGTGCATCCGCAGTCTTCGTCATGAATGATAACAACCTGAGAAACATCAACAACACGGCGGGTAAGGTAACCCGAGTCAGCTGTACGAAGAGCTGTATCGGCAAGACCCTTACGGGCACCACGGGATGAAATGAAGTATTCAAGAATATTAAGGCCTTCACGGTAGTTAGCCTTGATGGGAACTTCGATTGTCTTACCTGCTGTGTTTGCGATAAGTCCTCGCATACCGGCAAGCTGACGAAGCTGTGAATCGTTACCACGGGCACCGGAGTCAAGCATCATGTTGATGGGATTGTACTTGTCAAAGTTTGCCTTGAGTTCCTTGGCAACCTCGTTTGTGCAGTCCTCCCATACGGAGATAACTCTGTCGGAACGCTCTGTTTCGGTAATAAGACCGCGGTCGTAGTTTCTGTTGATTTTATCAATCTTTGTTTCAGCCTCAGCGATAAGCTCAGCCTTCTTGGGCGGGATTGTGGCATCGCATACGGCAACAGTGATACCGCTGCGTGTTGAGTGCTTATAGCCCTGTGCCTTGATAGCGTCAAGCATTTCGGCTGCAACTGCAGTTCCGTGTACACGGATACATTTATCAATGATTGTACCGAGGTTCTTCTTCTTAACGAGGAATTCAACCTCAAGTCTGAACATGCTGTCGATATCCTCGGGATTACGCTCTACAAAACCGAGGTCCTGAGGAATGGGATTATTGAAGATAATCTTACCGAGTGTTGTTGAAATAATACGGGTGTACTCAACGCCGTTGATAGTCTTGGTCATACGAACCTTGATAGCTGAATGAAGGGTGATATCTCCCTCGTCATAAGCCATTGTAGCCTCGTCAACACTGCGGAATACCTTGCCTTCACCGGGTTCGCCCGGCTTTTCAAGTGTAAGATAATATGAACCGAGGATCATATCCTGTGTGGGAACCGCAACAGGACGACCGTCCGAGGGCTTCAACAGGTTGTTGGCCGCAAGCATGAGGAAACGTGCCTCAGCCTGTGCCTCAGCTGAAAGAGGAACGTGAACAGCCATCTGGTCACCGTCGAAGTCAGCGTTGAAGGCCGTACATACAAGAGGATGAAGCTTGATAGCTCTGCCCTCTACAAGTACGGGTTCAAAAGCCTGAATACCGAGGCGGTGAAGTGTGGGCGCACGGTTAAGCATAACAGGATGGTCCTTGATAACAACCTCAAGTGCGTCCCATACATCGGGATGTGCCTTTTCTACCATCTTTCTTGCGCTCTTGACATTGCCTGCCTTTTCTGTTTCAACAAGGCGCTTCATAACGAAGGGCTTGAAAAGCTCAAGTGCCATTTCCTTGGGAAGACCGCACTGATAGAGCTTAAGCTCGGGACCGACAACGATAACCGAACGGCCTGAATAGTCAACACGCTTACCGAGAAGGTTCTGACGGAAACGGCCCTGCTTACCCTTAAGAAGGTCGGAAAGTGACTTAAGCGCTCTGTTGTTGGGTCCTGTAACGGGACGTCCGCGGCGGCCGTTGTCGATAAGTGCGTCAACAGCCTCCTGAAGCATTCTCTTCTCATTGCGTACAATGATGTCGGGAGCGCCGAGTTCAAGGAGCTTCTTAAGACGGTTGTTTCTGTTGATAACACGGCGGTAAAGCTCGTTAAGGTCGGAGGTCGCGAAACGGCCGCCGTCAAGCTGAACCATAGGACGAAGCTCGGGAGGAATAACGGGAACGATGTCCATAATCATCCATTCGGGCTTGTTGCCTGAAGAACGGAATGCTTCAACAACCTCAAGACGCTTGAGAGCCTTTGCCTTCTTCTGTCCCGAATTGCTGTTAAGCTCCTCGCGAAGCTCTGCCGAAAGAGCGTCAAGGTCAACCTGGCAGAGAAGCTTTTTGATAGCCTCTGCGCCCATGCCGGCCTCAAAGTCGTCGCCGAACTTTTCGCGCTTATCCATGTATTCCTTTTCGTCAAGAATCTGCTTTACCTCGGGAGGAGTCTCACGAAGTGAATAGCCGTCCTTGAGCGACTCGTCAACTGCTGTAACGATATAAGCTGAGTAGTAGAGAACTCTCTCAAGATTACGGGGTGTTATGTCAAGCATAAGACCGATTCTTGAGGGGATACCCTTAAAGTACCAGATATGTGAAACGGGAGCCGCAAGCTCGATGTGACCCATACGTTCACGGCGGACCTTTGCCTTTGTGACTTCAACGCCGCAGCGGTCACAGATGATACCCTTATGGCGTACTCTCTTGTACTTTCCGCAGTGGCACTCCGAGTCCTTGGTTGGTCCGAAAATTCTTTCACAGAAAAGTCCGTCCTTTTCGGGCTTAAGGGTACGGTAATTTATTGTTTCGGGCTTGGTTACCTCACCGTAAGACCATTCCTTGATCTGTTCGGGAGAAGCAAGACCGATTTTTATTGATTCAAAGGTATTGTTTTCCAAACTGATTGCCCCTTTTCCTTAAAATTGAAATAATAACTGTCAGGTTGCAGGGAGATTATTCGTAATCGTCCTCATCTGCGGCAAACTCGTCAAAGTCATCGTTTGTGTAGCTGTCATCGATGAATTCCTCCGCGAAGTCGTCTTCGTCATCGGAATCGTCGATAAGGTTGCCTTCCTCGTCTTCAAGGCTGTAGCCTTCCGCGTTCTCTGCGTCGTTAACGTTTGAGAATGCCTTGTCGTCTGAGGGTGCAAAGCCCATTTCATCGTCAAAGTCCTGTTTGAGGTCAATCTCTGCGCCGTCCTTGTCGCATACGCGGACATCAAGACCGAGAGACTGAAGCTCCTTGACGAGAACCTTGAATGATTCGGGAATGCCCGCCTGAGGAACATTCTTGCCCTTGACGATTGCTTCGTATGTCTTTACACGGCCTACAACGTCATCGGACTTAACCGTAAGAATTTCCTGAAGAGTATAAGCTGCGCCGTAAGCTTCAAGCGCCCAGACTTCCATTTCACCGAAACGCTGACCGCCGAACTGAGCTTTACCGCCGAGGGGCTGCTGGGTAACAAGTGAGTAGGGACCTGTTGAACGTGCATGAATCTTATCGTCAACAAGGTGCAGCAGCTTGAGATAATACATGATACCGACTGTTACGCGGCCGTCGAACTTGCGGCCTGTGCGTCCGTCGTAAAGAACCGATTTACCGTCCTCGCTGACACCTGCTTCTCTGAGTGCTTCACGGATATCCTCTTCGTGAGCGCCGTCGAATACGGGAGTCATGACCTTCCAGCCGAGATGGCGTGCGGCAAAGCCGAGGTTAACCTCAAGAACCTGACCGATATTCATTCGGGAGGGAACGCCGAGGGGATTAAGAACGATATCAAGAGGTGTGCCGTCCTCAAGGAAAGGCATATCCTCAATGGGAAGAATACGGGAAACAACACCCTTGTTGCCGTGACGGCCCGCCATCTTATCGCCGACAGAAAGCTTACGCTTCTGAGCGATGTAGCAGCGTACAACCTTGTTTACGCCGGGGCTTAATTCGTCGCTGTTCTCTCTTGTGAATACCTCAACGTTAACAACGATACCGTATTCACCGTGAGGAACGCGGAGTGATGTGTCTCTGACTTCCTTAGCCTTCTCGCCGAAAATCGCGCGGAGAAGTCTTTCTTCGGGTGTGAGGTCTGTTTCGCCCTTGGGTGTAACCTTACCGACAAGGATATCGCCTGAGTGAACCTCAGCACCTATGCGGATGATACCTCTGTCGTCAAGATCCTTGAGAGCATCGTCGCCGACATTGGGAATGTCGCGTGTGATTTCTTCCGGTCCTAACTTGGTATCTCTTGCTTCTGTTTCGTATTCCTCAATGTGG
>JAZUDP010000210.1:0-5746 GCA_045639705.1 Acutalibacteraceae bacterium | reverse complement strand
TCTTCAATTTCAAAACGGGGAACCTGTTTTATCTCGTCTTTCCTCGAAGCATAGATATAGACATTTTTCTCTCCGTTATGGTCGGAATACGGGAACAGAACGCCGTTGACGCTTATTTTTTTACCGTTATCCGTTGATATGACATCGAGTGAAACCTCTTCTCCCCTGCTGTTTACTGTTTCATCATCAATCTGGGCTTTTACCGAAGCCATGGGTTCAATAACAATTCCGCCGCTTCCGAGATTCGCTCCGATACCTCCGAAAGAACTGTTTACCGTGCTTTCAGCAGTAACAACGCCGCCGTTTATTCTGATATTCTCAGCCTTTGCATAGACACCTGCGCCGATTGTATACGCCGCATGCTCACTCTGTGCAATAACCGTACCGCCGTTTATGATAATATCCTTTGCGCAGAAGGTCTTGTTTGAAACGGAATCGTTATCGCCTGCGCCGATGGCCGCGCTGTCAGTCGAACGGGCGGTTATTCTGCCGCCGTTGATTATGATTCCCTCAGCGGTATAAACCTTTTCACCCGTGGGGGCAGCTTCGGCATCAACACAGCCTGAGCCGATTGCCGCAGCTCTGTAAGATGAAACCGACGCATTAATTATACCGTCATTGATAATAATGCCGTGGACCACATATCCGTCGTCAGAACCGATTGCCGCCGAATCAAATCCGCCGCTTACGGTAAGAGAGCCTTTTCCGTCAATGGTGAGAGTACCCGACCTGCCGTTCTTGGAAAGTCCCGCGCAGTAGCTTCCGCCGCGCAGTTCATTTCCTGAATTTTCGGCAAGAGTTATCCTGACGTCACCGCCGCTGCCGTCGGCTATTTTTATCGGAGAAACATCATTAACGGTTCCGTCAATAAATACGCCGTTCAGCGTAATGTTCGCACTTATGCCGAACGGAACAAAGATTCTGTCCGTCGTCGGTTGTGAGAAATCAGTATTTCTGACTGTTACGGGAATTGAATTTTTAACTGTCAGAACGCCGTCAGCATATGAAACAGAATCGGTATCGGTAAGTGTAACCGTAAAATCACCGTACTCTTTTTCAAAATAGAAGCGGCCGTCAATCAGTTCATATTCGAGAGGCTCGCCGCCGACTGTTATTTCATGTTCTTCATCAGTCAGATAAACATAAGCCACAGTCTCTCCGGGTGCGGTTGTATAAGGCAGTTCTCTGCCGTCAACGGTTATCGGGCTGTTGTTTTCGTTTCTGATGCAGACGGGATATACATTTTCGCCGTTCTCATTAACCGCCGCTGCGCCGAGACCGCTCTTTGAGCATACGCAGGCATTCTCGCTGATAACAATTTTTTTGTCATTACTGCCGTTTCTGACGCCTATTCCGCAGTTTTCACCGCTTTCTGCGGTTATTCTACCGCTGTAAAATACTGTATTGGCTCCGGATGTGCTGATTGTGGTGCTGTCGGGTGCGGTCGCAACAAGTGAACCGTTACCGTCAAAAATCAGATTTCCGCCTGCTTCAACAGCACTTCTGTCTCCGCCGCCTGTAAGCGTATTCTCTATTCCGTCTATAAGCGTGATATGTACTGTTCCGTTTCCTGCGTTTATTGCGGGAACTCTTGCTAAAGGAGCAACATTGACGCCTGCAAGACCTATTGAAGCTTTAACGCCGTCATTTACGCTTATATGATTGTCCGTTGTCCGTGACGGATTAATGTTTGCAATAACATATACACCTGAGGTGTTTACAGATATGCTGTCGCCTTCATACTTATTTCGAATATATGTAACATTGTTGTCCAGAGGATTCTCTCTCCATACCGTAAAATCGCCGGTGCTTTTCGGTGAAAGGAATGCGTAATAATCGCCGTGTACGCACTGTGCAAGATATGTTCCGTCTGACTGCAATGTAAATTCACAGCTGTGACCGAATGCGGGTATTTTCTGACTGTATTCTTTATATCCGCAGATTTTACAGGTAAGCTCATCTGTTGAACCGTCCGTGGTACAGCCTGCAGGATTACCGCTTTTGCTCACTTCAAAATCGTGTTCATGGTCATAGTCCCAGACAGCATAAAGCGTCTGTCCCGCAATAACGGGGTCGGTGCTGTCGGCAGGATAGTTTCCGACATTGCTGTAGCTCCATCCCTTAAAGATTCCGTGTTCGGGAGTACCGAACGGATTAACAACAGTTGAAATAGGCGCGCCGCTTACAGCAGCAACGGTTTTCGTTTCTCCCGAGCCGTCAAACTTATCCAGTGTTATCTGAACATCGCCAAAATATCCGCCATGCCATTTGCCTTCAAGAGAGCCGGTTTCAAAGCCGGCCGGTACTGTAAGGAGACAGCGTTCCTCTGCTGTTCCGACACCTGCAAACGCCTTATCGCCGATTTCGTCGGGAATACCGTTGAACACAATGCTCTTAAACAAAATATCCTTTCCGAAGTAATAATCGGGAATCTCTTTTGTGCCTGCGGGGAACGTATATGTATTTGCTTCCGCCGAAATAAGCATGCCGTAATCTACGGTAATGTCAGTAACAACATTGTAGTTTTCATCCATGCTTGCATCAACGCCCATGTTGATAAGCTCGTTCTGGCTGAGGCTCGTCCATTCATACTCAATCGGTGTCTTTGAGAAAACAGCCATTTCGTCCATGTTTGTCCACTTTGACTCACCGTAAAACGCGCGGGCGGCAAGAACTGCGTTTTCGTTAAAAGTACCGTTCGCCGAATCAAACACGCTTCCCGTTGCCCGGTCGTGGATATGGAAATAGTCGTTTTTCAATGCGTCCGGGACACCGCCGCTTACAACGTATGTCTGTCCTGCCGTTACATTTTCGGAACCGTGTTCCGTGGGCAGATAACATTTCATTTCCATGCCGCTGTTAAGGTCGAAATTCTCCGTGCGGAACGATGTTACAAATTTATCCGCAACTGTTTCCGAATCAGCCGCAACATTGTTTGAGGCAAGATATTCTGCAAAGGAGCCGTCAAATCCGCTGCTCTAATACATGGTGTAAATAAGCTTCGCATCTTTGGTTGAAACGGTTTTATCCGTCAGCATGCTCTGCGACAGATTCTTCTCTCCCTGAGCAGCCGCCTTGTCAGACGAATAAGCTTCTTCGCTTTCAAACAGCGTCCACGGAGTACTCTCATAATGTTCTTTATACTTATAAATATTGTCGCTTTCACTGCCGAGATTTGCCCATCTTCCGAAAATAAAGGACATTTCGGAAGCAACGCTTGTGTTTCTGTATTCGACAGGCTTGCCTAACTGGTAGCAGTAATTCGGGTTGCCCGTAATGAAATTTGAAAAGTCCTTTAATATGCTTATCTCAGAAGCTGTCCACTGACTCTGTATGTCTTTTCTGTCATCTTCGCCGTGAGCCTTGGATAACGATATAACCGTCTGTGCAAATGTTGCAAAGTTTACATCCATAAGCATAAGATATGTTACAACAGTTTCAGCCTGCTCTTTGATTTCGCCCTCAAAGCCGTGCGTCAGCGAAAGCATTTTAAACTGCGCATATGCAGGTGAAGTAAGGGATTCCTCGCCCTGAGTCCACTTTGCAAAATTTTCGTAAGCGGATTTTACATTGGAGGCAAAGCGTCTCTCGTTTGCGGCGTTATATGCGCAGGCAAAAGCGAGCGAATCCGCAAGGTCAGCGGCAAAGCGCTTTGCTGTTTCACGTTTTTCCGCTTCGGTAAGATAGCTCCATTCGGTATCAAAGCCGCCGTAGGCTGAAAGCTTTTTATCCTGAGCGGCATCATAAACGCCCTTTTCAAGAGCTTCAATCAGCTTATCGGTACAGTTGTCAGCCGTAAGAGCCGAAATTTCATCAAGGTTTGCGCTTATGTATTCAGAGGGAACTGTTACAGAATATTCAACGGGAACAGAATCAATCGAGGCCTTCGGTTCACGCGGAAGAGCTTCACCCACATCGCCGAGATTTTTGCCCGAATAGATATGAACATAATCTCCGCTGCCATCCCTGCCGTAAAGAGCGCGCAGGTCCGTCGGGCAGTCGCCGTCTGCGCCCTGCCACTGCTCAATGTAATTCACAAGCAGCCAGCGGACATCGTCGTTATATTCGTTCTGATATGCCTTAAGCGGAGCAACTGCGTTTGAATAATACTGCGCCCACACATCGTCCTTGTAGTGATTGTAATCCTGCTCCTGAAATTTCAGGTCAAGCTCGCTGAATTCGCTTACAAGCGTTTCCTGAATTTCGTCAACATTTCTGTTTATTTCATTGACAGTCATCTGAATGCTGTTAACGCCTTCAAGAATATTGTCCATCTTGTCGGTTTCGCTTTCCAGTATACCGAGATTTCTCAGCAGAGTAATTGAACCGTTGATAAATGTAATTACAGTGCCGATGTTGGAAACAACGCCTATTGCCGTATTGAAGTAACTGCCTGCAAGCGCTGTCCAGCTCTCCGCCTCCTGACGCGCGCGCTCCTGATCCTCGTCATATCTGTTGATAAACTTCTGAAGTGTATGCAGCACTACGTTTGCCGGATCATCAATGTCATTATAATCTATTCCATTGCTGTAAAGGCTTATATTATCATCTTCTTCAGAAGCAAATCCGGGTACAGCCATGCTTGAAGCCAGAAGCAGACACAGCAAAACAGATATAGCTTTTTTAAAAAACCTGTACTTTCGATTCATATTATTCCCTCTTTTATATTTTATAAATTTATTTTAACAATAATATGTTTTTATGTCAATAAGCGTAAAAATCAGCACGCCGATGTAAAAAGCAGAATCAAATCAATAATCAACATGTGGGCGGGATAGAATATGTAGAAAAACCACTTTCCGAACCTTCCGCCCTTCCCCTTTTTCCCGTTGTAGCAAAGAGCAATAAGCGGGATTACAAGGAACAGGTTAAAATGAACAGGGCTGAACGAGTATGTAACCGCAAAACTCAAGGGATTCTGAAAAACCTTAAAATAAAATACGCAGGAAAGCGATACAAGAGAATAAAGAATCCATTTAAGCGCATCTTTCTCTCTGAATTTCCAAAAGATAAAGCTGAACAGCACACACCAGTAGCCCCAGTCACAGCCCGTCGCAAGCCAGCAGACCGCAAATGTTATAAGCACCTTGACGGGCACGGGAATGCTCAGCTTATCCCACGCTGCAATATTCGCAAGAGAAAGCAGTAAGGTGAAAAGGAAATTCATCCTGTGAATAACAATCGGTTTTCCGATTGAGGTGAAATTAAAAATCATATCTGACAGTTTTATTCTGCTGTCAGCAAATTCAGCAGGAAGCCAGCTTCCGTTCTGCAAATAACAGAAAGGAACGGCGGCAAGCAGCGCAAAAATCAGAAGTCTTGCAAAATATTTTTTCAGATTTTTGGTATAGCGATATCCCTCCGCAAGGAAAAATGCCATAATAGGCATTGTAAGTCCGCCGAGAAATTCAAGCACCGCTGACAGCACGGTACCGGACTCAGCAAAAGCAAAACCCAGATGGTCACCGAGCATACAGATTACAGCAAAATATTTAAGCATATTTCTGTTCAGAAAGCCATGTTTATTCTGCCTGTCTGTTTTGATTAAATCCATTTTCAACTTCCCTTTATTTCTTATTTTGATAACAGACATTTTTATATGATTGTAAATATAGTATACAGTATCATTGCCGAATTTTCAACAAATCAATACAGAAAAATCTGTTTTATAAAAATTCCGTGTACATTCTTTCTGAGCGTACACGGAATTTCTGCATAATATATTATTTGATTTTTTTAAGCTTAA
>JAZUDP010000209.1:0-11787 GCA_045639705.1 Acutalibacteraceae bacterium | reverse complement strand
TGTTCTCTGTGCGTTTTCGGCAACATCAAAAATACTGTCGCCCGCAGCGCCGTCGGCAAGCTTTGCAAGAGCGTCGGCAACCTCAACATAGGAAACGGGTGCGGAGGAATATTTTAATTCATGGTTTTCATCTGTTCCCTTTACCATAAAGAAGGGATTCATTCTTTTGACCATGTTCAGAAGGTCATCTCCCGCATATCCGTGGTCTGCAAGGATAACGATTGCGGTGTTATCATAGTATCCGTTTTCTTTTAAGGCGTTGATATATTCAGCTACAATTGAAACACAGGCGTTGACATTTCCCTCGTATGTTCCGTTCTTTATAATGTTGAGATTCTCATCATACTGGAACGGCGTGTGCGCTCCCGAAATATGGATATAGCGTGCGCATTTTGAATCGGATTTTGTGAAGGGATTTTCACTTTTTATTGTGTTGTAAAAGTCCGTGTTTGACCATGTATAGTTTTCATAGTCTCCGTCTGCTCTTTTACAGAGAATAATTGCCTTATGAACGTTCCATGTAAACTGCTTCAGGTCCCACGGGAAGTATTTGATTCCCGCCATTTTGATAACAACCTGAAACATTTTGAAATTATAAATGGCTTTTGACGGGAAATAGTTTACAAATTTATTTTCAAAGTCCGCTTTTTCAAGCTCAAAACGTTCTTCGTATATTCCTATATTATAACCGTTTTCATCAAGACGCTTGAGAAACGGCGAGGTTTTTATTGAATCGTTTTTATATTTTTTAAACGGCTCGGTGTTTTCGAACCATGTGCCGGAGAAAATAAGCGGTACGGAACGCGATGTGCAGGGGTATCCGCCGAGTGCATTGTCATAATATGTAAATCCGCTGAGAGCTTCTTTGACATCGGGGCGTTTTTCAAGGGCATTTTTAAATTCGGTGCTGTCAACTGCGTCAATAAGAAGAACTATAAAATTCTGATCGTCGGACATATCAAACTCGCCCTTGGTGGTGGGAATAATGGTTTCGACCGACTTGGTATCTGTTGTAACAAAAAGAGTTGTGAGTGTTATTGCGAAAAGAATAAGAAATACTCCGCTTTCAATCAGAACGGCTTTTCTGAATTTCTCGGACTTAAGAACGATGAGAAGTACGGCAAGTATTACAACGGGAACGGCGAAAGCGATAATCGATTTAATTCTTTCCATCGGAAATGCGTTCCAGTCAACCTTTGTACCCTCCATGCTCGGCAGGTTCTTAATCAGGAAGTTTCCCTGAATATACAGCCCGAGCAGAACGGCTCCGCCGATAACAAGACAGATGTTATAAAGATTCTTATTAATCAGGCGCACAACGGTGAAGCCGATAACACCGGCAAGAAGCACCGCGAAAAACATGATTAAGCAGGCAGGGAAAAGCTCCGAGGTCTTCAGCCAGAATTCGGATATGTTTGTCAGAAACAGTTCAAAGGGTGCGTAAATACAGACAAGAAAACTTAAGCATACGGAAAGAAGCAGTCCGCTCCCGATTCCGCTGAGTTTTTCTTTTTTCATAGCGATTGCCTCCGTAAGATTAATAAAATAATTATATCTCATTTAATTACGATATGCAATATCAAGTTTTATTTTATCTCCCGATTTCATATATTAAAACGGAGGTATTGTATTATGAAAAAATTTTTGACAGTTTTATTATGCGCATGTATTCTTTTGTGTCAGATGTGTGTTTATTCCTCGGCTGTGAATGAAATGCCGGTTGAAATAAAGGCGAAGGCAGCGGTGCTTATGGATCAGACAACGGGAAAAGTTCTTCTGAAGCAGAATGAAAACGAAAAGCTTTATCCTGCGTCGGTAACAAAAATCATGTCTCTTCTGCTTGTGATGGAAGCGATTGACGGAAATAAAATCAGACTTACCGATTCCGTTTCCGCAAGCTCTGCTGCAGCCTCAAAGGGCGGCTCGCAGATATGGCTTAAGGAAGGGGAGACGATGACGGTTGATGAGCTGCTGAAGGCCACGGCTGTTTACAGCGCAAACGATGCCTGTACGGCGCTCGGTGAATTGATTGCGGGCAGCGACGGGGGCTTCGTGTCGATGATGAATGAACGGGCGGCCGAACTCGGAATGAAGAATACTCATTTTGACAACTGTACGGGACTTGACGATGAAACAACGACTCATCTTACAACCGCATATGACATAGCGCTTATGTCGCGTGAGCTTATGAAGCATGAGCTGATAAAGGAATATACAACGATATGGATGGATTCGCTCCGGGACGGAAAAACGGAGCTTGTCAACACCAATAAGCTCATTCGGTTTTATGACGGAGCAACGGGACTGAAAACAGGCACAACAGGCAAGGCGGGCTGCTGCATTTCGGCTACGGCAACAAGAGAGGGTACGAGCCTGATTGCCGTTGTGATGGGTGCGGAAAACAGTGCGGACAGATTTGAAACAGCTAAGGCGCTTCTCAACTGGGGCTTTGCCAATTATTCTACGGTTACGCCGTCTGTTGATAAATCGCTCATTGCGGATGTCAGTATTCTGAACGGAGAGGAAAGAAGAATAACTCCGCAGGTTCTGCCGTCAGACGCCGTTCTTGTTCCGAAGGGCAGAGAAAGCGACCTTGTGCAGGATATCGAGCTTGCCGCTTCGGTTGAGGCTCCCGTCGAATCGAATCAGAAGCTCGGGCGTATAGTTATATCTCTTGACGGCAGAGCTGTCGGCGAATATGAAATAACCGCGCCTCATTATGTTGAAAGAATCACTTTCCATGTTGTTTTTATGAATTTGTTATGTGCATTATGCAAAAATGCAAACTGAAAAGGTGGAAATTGCGTTAAAAATTACTAAAAAATACTTGCAAATCGGAGTGTAATAGGGTAAAATAATCTTAACCATATGATAATGCGTTACTGTATCATAACGCATCCATATCAATCTGTTTTTACCGGAGGCACATTTCCACATGGCAGTTAAACTTAATTCAAAGTATATCAGGAGCTTTGTTCCTGATTCAGCGCTTGAAGAAATCAAGCCTGAGATTGAAGCTGCAGTAAAGGCTCTTAATGACGGCACAGGCAAGGGAAGCGACTTCTTAGGCTGGCTCACTTTGCCCCGTGACTATGACAAGGCTGAATTTGCAGAAATCAAAAAAGCAGCTGAAAAGATTCAGAAGGATTCCGAGGTTCTTGTAGTTGTCGGAATCGGCGGTTCTTACCTCGGTGCAAGAGCAGCTATCGAGTTTATCAAATCACAGAACTACAATCTTCTCAAAAAGGGTGTTCCCGAAATCTATTTTGCAGGTAACACAATCAGCTCCGATTCTCTTAACGAGCTTGTTGAAATTATCGGCGACAGAGATTTTTCGGTGAATATAATTTCAAAGTCCGGCACCACAACCGAGCCTGCTGTTGCTTTCAGAATTCTTCGCGGAATGCTTGAGGCAAAGTACGGCAGAGAGGGTGCGGCAGAAAGAATTTATGCAACAACAGACCGTGCAAAGGGTACGCTGAAGTCACTTTCCGACAGGGAGGGCTATAAGACCTTCGTTGTTCCCGATGATGTTGGAGGACGTTATTCTGTCCTTACAGCTGTCGGACTTCTTCCGATTGCGGTTGCGGGAATTGATATTGACGCAATTATGAAGGGCGCACAGGACGCTATGAACGACTGTGCTGCGGAGGATTTTTCGGCTAACGGCTGCTATAAATATGCGGCTTACAGAAATCTTCTCTACAGAAGAGGCAAAAAGGTTGAAATGATGGTCAGCTATGAGCCTGCCTATACCATGATGAACGAATGGTTCAAGCAGCTTTTCGGCGAGAGCGAGGGCAAGGACGGCAAGGGCATTTTCCCTGCGTCGGCTATTTTCTCCACGGATCTTCATTCAATGGGTCAGTACATTCAGCAGGGCGAAAGACAGCTTTTTGAAACGGTAGTTGTATTTGACAGACCGAAGACAGAGGTTGAAATCAGGGAAGAGGCCGCGAACTTTGACGGACTCAATTTCCTTGCAGGCAGGACGCTTTCCTATGTCAACAGAAAAGCGTTTGAGGGAACTGTTCTTGCACACAGCGACGGCGAGGTTCCCAACATCGTGCTTGAGGTTGAGAAGATGGACGAGTACAATCTCGGTTATCTTATCTATTTCCTCGAAAAGGCATGTGCTGTCAGCGGTTATGTTCTCGGCGTAAATCCTTTTGACCAGCCGGGCGTTGAAAGCTACAAGAAAAATATGTTCGCTCTTCTGGGTAAACCGGGTTACGAGGACAGAAAAGCAGAACTCGAGGCAAGATTAAACTAAGGCAAAATTTCGTGAACTCCACGGATTTACAAATTATTCAAGGAGGATATTTATATGGTATCACTTATTTTAGGCAAAAAAGGTTCAGGCAAAACAAAGCAGTTAATCGAAAAGGTTAACGAAGCGATTGAGAATTCAAACGGTAATGTAGTATGCGTTGAAAAGAAGCCCATGCTTACTTATGATGTAAACTACCGTGCCCGTCTTATTGATACAGACCATTATGAAGTCAGCGGTTATGAAGCATTCTACGGTTTCCTCAGCGGAATCTGCGCAGGCGACCATGATATTACAGATGTTCTTGTTGATGCAACACTCAGAATCGGTTCACGCGATTTTGACGAGCTTGCAGCATTCCTTAAGAAGGTTGACGCACTCAGCAAGAGTCATGTAGAGGAAAAGAATTTTATCTTCACTGTTTCTGCTGACAAGGCAGAGCTTCCCGAAGAAATCTTCACATTCTGCAAAGTACTGTAATTCCGGTACAATCGGGCAGGTCGCAAGACTTGCCCTTTATTTTTAAAACAGCGAGGTGCGGAAGATGCCTGTTCAGATAATCAGAAACGATATTACCAAGGTTGAATGCGATGCCATTGTCAACGCCGCCAATAAAACTCTTCTCGGCGGAGGCGGAGTTGACGGAGCTATTCACAAAGCGGCAGGACCGAAGCTGCTTGCCGAATGCATTAAGCTTCACGGCTGTCAGACGGGTCAGGCAAAAATCACAAAAGGCTATAACCTGCCTGCAAAATACGTTATTCACACAGTCGGACCCGTATGGAACGGCGGAAATAATAATGAAAAGGAGCTGCTTGAAAGCTGCTATAACAATTCGCTTAAGCTTGCGAAGGAGTACGGCTGTGAAACGGTTGCATTTCCGCTTATTTCTGCGGGTGTGTACGGATACCCCGGGGAAGAGGCGCTGCATGTCGCGATAAATACGGTCAGCGCTTTTCTGCTTGAAAATGATATGACTGTTTATATCGTTGTGTTTGATAAAAATGCATTCGGACTCAGCGGGAAGCTGTTCAGTGATATTAAATCATATATCGACGATAATTATGTTGACGCTCATTTTGATTATCGTACAGAGAATCTGAGAAAATCAGAAAATATTTTTCCGACTCTGCACAGCCCGAAGGCAAAGCTGTCCGCGCCGGCCCCGAATGTATTTTTTGATGCTGCGGATTCAGCGGCGTACTGCTGTAACGCAAGCATATCTGCGCCGAGTCTTGAGGATGAACTCGGCAGTCTGGACGAGAGCTTTTCGCAGATGCTTCTCAGAAAAATTGATGAAGAGGGCATGAGTGACGCACAGTGCTATAAGAAGGCGAATATTGACAGAAAGCTTTTTTCAAAAATACGTTCCGATGTGAATTACAAGCCGAAAAAAACAACCGCGCTTGCATTTGCGATTGCACTTGAACTCAGTATTGACGAAACCAAAAACATGCTGATGAAAGCAGGGTATGCGCTGTCACACAGCAATAAATTTGATGTAATAGTTGAATATTTCATCAAAAACGGAAATTATAATATTTTTGAGATAAATGAAGCGCTTTTCGCCTTCGACCAGAGTCTGTTAGGATAAAGTAAAAAACCTCCCCTTCGGGAGGTTTCAGACTGTCGAAAAGCCCCGGACCGAAAAAGTAAAGTCAGTCGCCGGACAAATTATCTGAACCGTTTTACCGTATATTTAAAAACAATCTGATAAATATTATGTCATTCTGAGGAGGAACGACGAAGAATCTCAATAACCGTAAGATGGGATTCCTCGCTTCGCTCAGAATGACATTGCTTTTTCTTACTGCGTCACCGCCGTCTTACCGTATCTGTATACGCCTACAGACGGCGGTTCCTTGTCTCCGGAACTTTCTCAACAGTCTCATCTGCGTGCAAAAGTATTTTCGACACGCAGAAACCTCCCGTTCGGGAGGTTTTATTCTGTAATTATTTCATCCATAAAAACATCATTCTCGTCCATCGGAATACCGTCACACATAAGTCTGCCGAAGCAGAGGCAGATTTTTTTCATATCCTTCCGTGCGAGAAATCTGTCGTAAAAGCCCGCTCCGTGACCGAGCCGCCTACAGTCTGCGGACGCCGATATACATGGGATAACCGCAAGACCAATGCTGTCGGCTTCTTCGTTACCGACCGGCTCGGGAATACCCATATATCCCGGCTCCAACTCGTCAGTGCTGTAAATCCGGATTGCTTTCATTGTGTGATTATCTCCGCATTTCGGCAGATAAACTTTTTTGCCGCATGAAAGAGCGGCGAGAATTATTTCGGATGTATCGGGTTCGTTTTCAGTGCCTGCATAGATAAAAACAGAATCACTTTGAGCGAAAGCGGGGGAGCAAAGCAGTTTTTCCGAAATTCTTCGGCTTGCCTCTTTTTTATAGTTACAGTCAAGTCTGCCTGCTTCAATGCGAAGCCGATGCCTTAATCTGTTTTTTATCTCATTTCTTTTCATTTTTTACGGGAAGCCACCAAGTGAAACCGAAAGCAAGGCAGTGAAGAAATGTGGAAATTTCAGAAAAGCCGTTTCTTTTTCCGACATTCCTTCCGATAGCAAAATATTCTGTAAGATGCAAAGACAGAAGCGCGGCGAGCGGCGAAAAATTCTTCTTAACAGCAAAATAAAGCGAAACGATGTAGAGAATAATGCAAAGCGGCTGACCGATAATTTTAATAAGCTTCATCGACATAAAAATCTCCTTTGTTTTTTCTTTAAATATATCACAAAACCTGCCGGAATACAATATCGCAAAATAAAATCATACTGTCATGGCATACATGCAATTTTCCTCTTGACAATTTGCTGTTATGTGATATAATTTCAGTGTTGCGGATCAGCGTGCATTGTATGCGTGCCCGCCTCGGATATCCGGCCGTGTAAAATTTACGGATTGCAGATCAGCTTAATTGCCTGCCTCGGCAAGACTCGCCGTGTAAAAATAGAGTCAATACGCAGAAGTGGCGGAATCGGCAGACGCGCTAGATTCAGGTTCTAGTGAATGCAAGTTCATGAGGGTTCAAGTCCCTTCTTCTGCACCAAAGAAGCAGGTTTTTAACCTGCTTCTTTCTTTTTCAGCAAAAAGATTTAACAAGGTTAAATAAGGCTTAAAACTTCTGAAACGCAGTAATATCAAGGATTTCAGGGCATTTTCTGCTTTGAACTCAGTAATAGTTAAGACTTGTTAAACCTCGCAGAGAATCCGTAAATTTTGTCAAATGGGCCCCCAATGGGCCCCCACAGTTTTAAGCGTTTTTTATTGAAAAACCTATATTTATCAAGGAAAAAGTATGGTTTGAAAATCCTAAAGGTATATGTAATGGGCCCCAATTTCTTCAGAAGGTATAGAGCTTGTTGAATTAATAACGAAAAAGGTATCCCGGTCTGCTCATTTTTCAGAGCAAACCGGGATATTTTTACTGATAAATCGCCGTTTTTCAGCCGTTATTCCTCAATTTTCAGCGAAACAAACCCATTTCCTGTCCTTATAATAATTTCAGGGCAATGAAACATTTCAAGATAGTATTCAGCCTGCTCATCAGTAAGGCTGCCGAAATCATCTTCTGTCAGTCCTGTAATAATGAAAGTGCCGAAGATAATGTCAACAGCATTTCCGTTATCATCTCTTAGAACTCGATTGGGCTCAAGACCTATGAGTTTTCCTTCCTCGTTTGCGATGATTCCTACATTATCATCAAACGGATATATGCACTCTATGTATCCTCCGACAATTTTCTGAAGGCTCTCAAGCGTATTCTCAATCTCTGTGACCTTTGCTTTCTTTCCGGGTTCTGCAAGAACCACCTTAATCCTTTTTGACATAATATCATTCCTTTCTTTATCTGTATCTTCCTGTAGCCCATATAAACGCAAAAAGCCGTCTGATATTGACTTGCGAAGAGTAATATCAGACGGCTATATGCATGCCTTTCAGTCAGTACGGTGCGGACGCTTTTTTGCCGACGGGATTTTTGGGTTTTATTAATTTTAATGATTTTTTACGGCATTTAATCAAAAATGTCGTAAAAATTTGCAAATTGGAAAATAAAGTGTATAATTATTAACAAAAACAAAAGGAGTGTCAGCATGGAAAGATACCTGACAAACAGAATTCTTGAAGATTTTGAGCATTACTTGTTTGTTGAGGAAAAAAGCAGTGCTACTATCGACAAGTACATGAGAGACGTTACGGCGCTTTCAAAATACGCGGGAGACCGTGAGATTACCAAGGAGCTGGTGATAAGCTTCAAGCAGAAGCTGATAAATGACGGTTATGCGGTACGAAGCATTAATTCCATGATTTCATCAGTCAACAGCCTGTTCAACTATCTTCAGTGGTATGACTGCAGAGTGAAGAACCTGAAATTTCAGCGGGAAGTGTTCTGCCCCGAAGAAAAGGAGCTTTCAAAGGATGAATATGTCAGACTGGTCAGAACTGCAGGGGAACGCGGCAATGAAAGACTCTGTATGCTCATGCAGACTATCTGCGCAACGGGAATAAGAGTCAGTGAGCTTAGCTTTATTACGGTTGAAAACGTAAAAAAGGGACAGGCAAAGGTGAGGTGCAAGGGAAAAACACGCACGATAATGATTGTAAAGAAGCTGCAGAAGCGTCTGCTGAAATATGCGCGTGAGCGTGAAATAAAGAGCGGAGCGATTTTTGTCACCAATAACGGGAATCCGATGAGCAGAACGAATATCTGGAAGGAAATGAAGGAGCTTTGCAAGAGAGCAAAGGTTAGCTCAACAAAGGTATTTCCGCACAACCTCAGACATCTTTTTGCAAGGATATTTTACTCAATGGAAAAGGATATAGCCCAGCTCGCGGATGTTCTCGGTCACAGCAATATAAACACTACCCGGATTTATATTGTTTCTACGGGAACAGAGCATATGAAGCAGCTTGAAAACATGCATTTAATCATCTGAAAAAACAAAAAAACTGCCGCAAAGCGACAGTAGACATAATTTTGATTATGTTGTAAAAATTGAATTTTATTTTCCAAATTACACAAATAACGCTGTTGGCACAACGCGTCTCGGTGTATTTTCAGGCACGACAAAAAGCCCTTTTGTAAAGAAATAAACAAAAGGGCTAAAATGCGTAATTATTCATTTTTATTATTTGTGCGAAATACCGTATTGCCTTTCCCGGAAATGTATAGTATAATAACTACTGTATGAAAATGTCACTTTTGTGACCAGAGGTGCAACATAATCAAAATTATGTTTCTTTTTTATGCGGAAGGAGAAAAATATGAATACAGTAAGAACGGTCAGTGATAAATGCTGTGCAATGGGACCGGGTGCTGATTCAGATCCGAAATTAACGGAGCTTTCGGGTTTTCTTACCGAGTGGATTGAACAGAATTCAGAAGTAATAAATAAACAGTTCAGCTATGCGGTACGGGAAACCGAAAGAAGAGACACGAATAAAGATGAAATTGCAATGCTGTTTGTTTCGGAGATGATTAAACAGGGACTGGCCTATGTTGCAAGCGCTGAAAAAGAAAACGCAATGAAGCGTCAGGCTGAAGGAATAAAAGCCGCCAAGGAGCGCGGTGTGCATTTCGGACGCCAGAAGATAGAGATACCTGCGGATTTTTATCCTTTGTATTTCAGATATAAAAAGGGCGAGCTTTCATCAAGGAAGTGCGGCGAAAAGCTGAATATTTCGCACAGTACATTCCTGAAATGGATTAAAGAAGCTGACAGAACCATGTAAGCAATGATTGATTGCAGAAATACATTTAAACATATATATAAATTGAAAGGATGATGTGAAATGAACAAAGTAAGAAAAATCACAAAAAGAGTACTGTCGGTAATACTGGCAGTCATCATGACCCTGAGCTGCTTCAGCGCGGGTCTGTCACTCATTGCCTCTGCGGCCGAATGGGTGCAGGTTAAAGGGACGGCGGCAACTTACAAGGCTGTTACTCTTTACAGGGAGGTAAAAACACCGTCGAACAACAAAATATATCTGCTTTCGTTCGGTACAAGCAACGGAGGTAATACTCACGTTATGACTGCCAACACGAGTTATACCGGAACGTCCATAACAAGGGTTCAGGCAGGAGCAACAGATTATTACACAACAAATACGGGAGCGGCAAAATATACTGTCCCGAATACTCCCACCAATCCCGGAGATTCAACGGGATATTATGTTGTTGATGAGACAAACTCTGCATTTACAAACTGCGAGTTTACATATACAACCTCGGGAAGCGGCGGTAAGTTCCGCAATGCAGGTACAAAATATTACATCAGAGCAAACAGCAGCGGCGGACTGCGTATGGGCAACACCGACAGCAGAAACGTCTGGATTGTCGGTACAAGCAGCAAGGGCGATTCCTGCCTTTCACAGACAGTAAGCAGCCAAAAGTATCTGATTAACTATAACACATCAACAAATGTTTACGGTACGTCTTCTTCATCTGAAAACTATACTACATTAAGACTTTACGAAAAAACAACCGTATATAAAATGACATCTGCCGGAAAAGAAGGCGGATATTACCTTTATAACGGTCAGACTGAATTCACCGTTGAAAAGGGCAGCACATTCAACGAAGCAACAGTCCGCAATGCAATTTCCGTATTGCACAAGGAAACAGCGGACGGTTCTGTTGACAAAACACTCACAATAAACGACTCTGAAATCACACTTACATGGAATACCCCCGTTGACACATCAAAAGAGGGTACTTACACCGCTACGGTTTATGCTGAGGGCATTGCATTAGAAACTATCACCGTAACAGTAACCGACGAGGGTCCCGTTATGCTTGATATAGCAGATGACCCGTCAACATCAGATCTTAAAAGCAAATTCCCCGGAGTATCTTCCGATGACGGCAAGGTTCTCACAGATAAAACAGTTCAGTACGGTGACGATGAATTCAACGCGTTCACAACTTATGAAGACGATGAGTTTTCAATCGCACTTTCCGCTCTCGGTCAGTCTTATCAGACCGTTGAAACCGAAGAAATAGAAACAAGTGAGGTTCTGCATCCCGACGTTGTTTTCGTTCTTGACGCTTCGGGTTCAATGAGACAGTATAACGTTAAGGGCGGCAACATAAGCCGAGCACAGGGTACGGCAACTGCTCTTAACGAAGCAATTAAGCAGCTCTATGAAGCTGACCCCGAAACAAGAATAGGTGTTGTAACATTCGGCTTCGATTATCTTGACGGCGCGGTTATGCTTCCTCTTGATAAATACACTCTTCCCGAAGGAGAGACAGACTATATTCTCTGGGGTGGCAAGAAAAATGTTGCACAGTCCAGTTCAGGTACTGCAACAGGTACATTTCAACGCAGAGTTGAATCCGCTTCCAAAACTGTTTCGAGTATTAAAACAAGAAGTTCATGGCATATAAACCTCGGTAACAAGACAGACCCGCTCAAGCTTCCCGCATACAGCGCGATGACGCTTATCACAACTGTAAACGGTGTATCGTATTATGCAGATGTCTACTACAAAGTC
>JAZUDP010000208.1:0-3232 GCA_045639705.1 Acutalibacteraceae bacterium | reverse complement strand
CGATCTACCGTGATTATCACGGTAAGGTCTCGGGCTACATACGCTCAAAAATCAACTCCCCGCAGGACGCGGAGGACATCGCCGCCGACGTGTTTCTGAAGGTCTATGAAAAGCTGGATAGCTTTGATGAAAGCAAGGCTTCCCTTTCCACGTGGATCTATACGATCACAAGAAACACACTGACGGATTATTACCGTACCCGCAGAGTATTTGAAGAAGTTCCGGAAACGCAGGAGGACGATTCCTGCGTTGAAGACGAAATATGCGACGCCGAAATGCTCGAAACTCTGGCGGATGCACTCGAAGCACTTGAGGAACGGGAACGGGATATCATCATTCTGCGCTTCTATTCCGGAAAAACCCTCCGGGATATATCGGCGCAAATGGGCATCTCTTACGCCTATGTAAAAGTGTTGCAGAATAAGGCGTTTGAAAGAATCAAAAGATTTTTTGAAAATCAGTAGCCATTTTTCAAACTCATTCGTATAAAGAGAGGAAAACTATGAAACTGTTTTTATCAGAAGAAAAAACAAATCTGGGAAGACAACGGGAATTTGACTATGCCAAAGTCATCGCAATCGTATTTATGGTGCTGATCCATGTATGGGAAGAACTTTCGTATTTTGACTGCTTTGAGACGGCACCGACCGGATTTTGGCACAATCTGCTGCAATTCGGAGCAGGACCGCTTGCGGCACCGCTGTTTATGTTTGCTATGGGTGTCGGTATTTGTTATTCAAGTCACCGTTCGCCGAAAGACTTTGCAAAGCGCGGTGTGCAGTTGTTCTTCACGGGTTATCTGCTGAACTTCTTCCGTAACGGCATTTATTTTGCAATTTATTATTGGACGCACGGCGAGTGGGATATAAGCGAGCTTGTTTACCAGTCCTTCAACGGTGATATTTTACATTTTGCCGGCTTGACATTCTTGCTTGTCGCATTGTTCAAAAAATGCAAGATGCCGGTACTGACGATGGGTGGCGTTGCTGTGGTAATGCAGATAGCTGGTTACCTGCTTTCACAGTATGTTCCCGTCAGCGAGGGGTTAAGTTATGTGGTCGGACATTTCTATTATGCCGAAAACTGTTGTTTCCCGCTGTTGCAGTGGTTTATTTTCCCGGTTGCGGGAATCATCTTCGCCAAATATCTCCGGCATGTTACCGATAAGGATAAATTCTACCGTTCCGTAATGGGCATATCCGCTGTGTCCCTCATCGGTTTTTGCTCTGCACTTTATTTTGCAGGATATAACATTCAGAACTTCTACATTCTCAAAGATGACATTTACTATCAGCAGGAGTTTTTCCACAGCATATTCGCTGTTTTGGTGATTCTTATTGAACTGTCATTGCTCTATTTCGCTACGAAAAAGATCAACATAAAGCCGATAAACAACACGGTAAACTATATATCTGCCAAGCTGAATACCATTTACATCATCCAATGGCTGCTTGTCGGTACCGCAACATTTGTCGTTATGATGGCGGATATTGACGATTTGAGTACAGCTCCCGCCATATTGTTGGGCTTTGCTTTTGTCATTCTATCGGTTCTTATCTCCAAACTGTACGATAAAGTTTCGGGATATGTTCACAAAAAATAATTTTTAAAAATCAGTAGCCATTTTTCTTGGCTTTTCGTATAAAGGAATGAAAGCAGAAAAACAGTAGGGATGATTATGGAAAAGAAACTGAAAGCACTTTTTGATTATCAGCGTTTTGAAAAAAACGAACGGCTTGAAAAAATCATCGAGGAAACCGAAAGCCGTTACGCACAGGAGCTTTCCGATGAAGACCTTTCGCTTGTCAATGCGGCGGGAGAAGCCGAGATCGGGACAAATCCCGGCAGAAGTACACAAGTCGGCGGGCTTGCCGGCGACTGTAAAAACGAAAGCTATGTCTGCGACTTCAATACCGGCGGGATAACCGGCGATTTTATCGGCAATTATGTCAAAAGCAGCGATTCGGAATAAAGGAGAAAAATGCTATGAAAAACAAAGAAGAACTGAATGCCCTGAAAGAAGAAGTCGAAACCCTGAACAGAAAGCTTGCAGAGCTGAATGAAGAAGAGCTTTTGCAGGTAACGGGCGGCATCGCCAAGGGGCCCGAATCTTATAGAATGACAGACACAAGCAGCAGCATTGTCCACCGCAAAACGTTCGGCTGAGGCGAGCGAACGCCCCGCTTAAATAAAAAACCTGGCATCTGAAATCTTCACATCTGCCGCCGCAAGGCGTACACTTTCTACATAGATAGGAGAAAAACCGCATGAAAACCAAAGAAGAACTGAACGCTCTGAAAGAAGAAGTTGAAGCCGTGAACAAGAAACTTGCGGAACTGACCGACGATGAACTGGCACAGGTCGCCGGAAGCGGTTTTCTGCCTGTTGAAAATGATGGCAACGATGTCATCTATTTTCAGTTCCCCTTATGTGGTAAGACATTAACGGATTCTCATATATGCGATATTAAAAAAACGGAGGAAACCTATCTATGAAAAAAACACTCACATTTTTCCTTGTTCTTGTCATGCTGTTCTCTCTTACTGCGTGCGGCAGCGAAGAACCCGAAACGAGCAATATTCCCGAAACGGAAACAACAAGCAACGAGGACACGTCAAGTCCTGTTGCGACTGACGGCTATCAGCTCTTGTACGAATACAACGGCGCTAAAATATTCTACAATGTCACTCCGGAAATGAACGAGAAGGGCGATCTGAAGCTTGACATCAAGATCGACACAAGCGAATGTGCGGAAGGCATTGCGGTCGAGCTTTCCGATTGTACGGTAAACGGGTTCGGAGTTTCCTGCCCGTCTCAGGTTTCAACCCCTGCCGACAGTGAGATCGAAATGACTTTGGGCATTCAGACTTCTGCCATGGCTCAGTACGGATTGAAAAATTACGCAGATGTAAAGACCGGCTTTACGATTTACTCCTTCAATGCCGAAACGTATCAGGTCAATAAACCGGCACTTACCGTGATCCCGCCTGTGAGTCTTGTGTCGGGCCAGACGGTGTCCGATACGGAGATTTCCGGTCTAACGGATCCGATCTTTGACAAGGACGGTGTTACAGTCTATTCCATTCAATCTGAGGATGAGATTTACTCTTTGCTGAACCTTTATGTCGTCAATAAGACAGGAAAAGCGATTTCGCTGGTTCCGACCGAGTTGGAAATGAACGGCGAAAAACAGGATGCGGATTACAGTGATTATGCAATTGTGGTGAGCGCA
>JAZUDP010000207.1:0-10854 GCA_045639705.1 Acutalibacteraceae bacterium | reverse complement strand
GTTTTGAATGAGATAGAATCAGACTTAGACGCTGCTGACAAAACCGCAGGAATACTCGCGTATTTCAAGGTTTTTCAGCAAGTATAAGGCGATTATAGCCATTCAAAACCGGTTTCTCCCTAATTTGCACCGCCCAATGCGGCAGCCCCTTTTTGCTTTATTCGGGAAATTTGTATCTGACTTTACCCTTTGTTTTTTTGCCGTATTCTATGGCTTCCTTCGGACAGCCGCAGATGCATGCCATACAGTGCGTGCAGCTGCTGTCCCACACGGGTCTGCCGTTTTTCAGACTGATATTGCCGAGCGGGCATACCGCTTCGCATTTTCCGCAGGATATGCATTTATCCGATGCGTAAAACGGCTTTGCTTTTACACACAGGCTGTAAAACAGCGTATTGACCGCGCCGCTGTTGATTTTATCGGAAAAAGTATAGCTTCTTTCTCCGAAATTGTTGCCTTCGTTAATCTGACGCGCGGCGGAAATAATATACTGTTCGGAATCGGCAATTATTTTTGCCGATTTTTCTTTATCCGGGCTGTTGAACATGACAAGATAATTGTCAGGCATGATTATTCTTGCGCAGCCGCAGAATTCAAGTCCCTTTTCCGCACAGATTTTTCTGATGTATTCGCCCGCGGTGCCTATGCTGTCGCCGCAGGTCATAACCGTATACAGCTTTTTGCAGCCGTTGAGGGGAGTTTTTTTCAGCCAGTCGCGGACAATGTGCGGAATCTGCCATGCATAAGTGGGGCAGACAAGCACCCACGGCTTTTCAGAGTAAAGCGCTGAAAAGCTTTTGTTTCTTATACTTTCAAAAAGGTCAAGCGTTTCGTCACCGATGACTTCCGCAATTTTCATTGCGGTATGGCGGCTGTTTCCTGTTGCTGAAAAATATACTATCATTTTACTTCGCCCTCATAAATCGCGATTGTGTAACCGTCCTCGTCAATGTAAACCGTCTGAGCCGGAACGGTTTCAATCTGAATTTTGCCGTCAACCTGTTTTTCCGTATCGTTTCCGAGAATAACTCTCCATATGCCTCTTGTGCGGTCAAAGGCTACGCGTATGCTGTTGTATTTTACGGCAGCTTCTTTTTTTGCAATTTCGATGGCGTCGGAACGGGTTCTGATTTCAGCGATGCCGCTGTCACCCTCGTTGATTCTGAATCCGTCCTTCTGCACGCCGTCAAGCCGTTTCATCGCGGATTCGTCATCGTTCATTCTGAACATGCCCGTGCCTTCGTAAATTGTCAGTCCGTTCTGCTCGTCTTTTGTTGTCTGCCTGCCGAGGTCGCCCTCTTTTCTGCATCCGAAAAACGTGAGAGGAAGAATGAGCAGAAGCAGAACAGCGGTAAGCTTTTTCATAACTATCAGCCTCTGTAATTCTTATATTCTCCGCTGAGTATCTTCTGCCACCATTCACGGTTGTTCAGATACCAGTCGATTGTTTTCTGAATGCCCTCATTGAAAAGTGTTTCCGGCTCCCAGCCAAGCTCCGCGTGAATCTTTGCGGGGTCGATTGCATAGCGCATATCGTGACCGGGGCGGTCTTTTACATATATTATAAGGCTTTCGTCCTTGCCGACTGCCTTAAGAATAGTCTTTACCACATCGATATTTGCCTTCTCGTTGTGTCCGCCGATATTGTATACCTCGCCGGTTTTTCCGTTTTCAACAATCATGTCGATTGCCTTGCAGTGGTCGTCAACGTAAAGCCAGTCGCGCACATTGAGTCCCTCGCCGTAAACCGGAAGCTTTTCGTCGGCAAGAGCCTTTGAAATCATGAGAGGAATAAGCTTCTCGGGGAACTGATAAGGACCGTAGTTATTGGAGCAGCGCGAAATTGTAACGGGTGTGCCGAAGGTTCTGTGGTAAGCCATTACAAGCAGGTCGGCAGAGGCCTTGCTTGCGGAATAGGGAGAAGAGGTGTGAATAGGAGTTGTTTCGGTAAAGAAAAGGTCGGGACGGTCAAGCGGAAGGTCGCCGTAAACCTCGTCTGTGGAAACCTGATGATATCGGGGAATGCCGAATTTGTTGCAGGCATCAAGAAGCACCTGTGTTCCGAGAATATTTGTCGTAAGGAAAACCTCAGGGTTTTCGATTGAACGGTCAACATGGCTTTCGGCGGCAAAATTGATGATTGCATCAAATTTTTCTTCTTCACAGAGAGAAAAAACAAGTTTTCTGTCGGTAATGTCGCCGAGAACAAAACGGAAATCGCCCTTGCGCGCGTCATCAAGAGTGTAGAGGTTGCCCGCGTAGGTCAGAGCGTCAAGGCAGACAAGACGGTAATCGGGATGCTTCCTCTGCATGTAGTAGATGAAGTTGCTGCCGATAAAGCCGGCGCCGCCTGTGACAAGGATATTTTTTTTCATAAAGTATCACCTATTCAATAAGGCGAACACATTATTCGTGGTACGCATGTGTCCGCCCTGATTATTATTTTGCAGCTTTGTTTCTGCTGTCGATTATTTTATTTATTATGCCGATAACAAGGCATGTTCTTGTTGCCGAGCCCATTTTGCAGTAATGGAAGAACAGCTTCCAGTGAAGGGGAAAATGGCTGAGGTCGAAATTCTCATATGCTTCGCGGTACATGGGTGACCAGAGAATTTCGCTGAATCTTACAGCCCGCTCCATAAACTTGGCTTTTCTGAAATACTCGTTAAGTCCGAGACCTACCATGCTCATGCAGATTCTGTTGTTGAGAGCTTTTTCAAAATCCTCAGAGCATATTTCGGGATGGGACCTGATGTAGTCAAACATAAGCGTGTAAAGCCTTGACCACTGCTCAAAAAGCTTCGGCTTATAGTTTCTTGTAAGCGCTGTCTCGTTATCCTTGCGGTAATGGTTAAACGGCTTGTTGATGAATTTGCAGCTGTCAACAAATCCGAAATAGTAAGTGTTGAAAAGCAGGTCCTCGGTACCGATTATTTTAGTATCGACAAACTGAAGCTCGTTGTCCCTGATTTTCTGTGTATTGTAAAGCTTGCCCCATGCGGTTCCGAGGGAGTCGAGCGTTGCGGGATTGGAAAGCTCGCTGCCCATAAGTCCTACAATGCGGCGGTGAATATACAGACGGGTTTCTTCGCTGTTGAAAATTCTGTCGCTGTCAAAAATTTTCTTTTCAATGGATTTGCCCTTGTATTCTCTTGTGTAACCCCACATGACCATATCGACGCCGTCATTTTCCGCGGCGTTTACTGCCGTTTCAATGGCTTCGACATCAATCCAGTCGTCCGAGTCCACAAATACAGTATAGTCGCCTGTCGCGGCTTTTATTCCGGCGTTTCTCGCAGAGGAAAGGCCGCCGTTTTCCTTGGTGATTATTCTGATTCTTTCGTCTTTTTCGGCATAGGCGCGCAGAAGCTCAGCGCTGTTGTCGGGGCTTCCGTCATCAACGCAGATAATTTCGATATTCTGATAAGTCTGACCGACTATGCTGTCGAGGCACTGCGGCAGGTATTTTTCCACGTTGTAAACGGGAACAATAACGCTGACCTTTTTCATTTCTGCCTCTCCTTCCGAAATTTCTTGTTCTGTGGCTTCTTTGACAATTGCTGATTTATTCAGCGGTTTCCTTTGTTTCGTCTTTCTTTTTGAATATTATCAGTTTGCTGAAAACATAATTGAGAATGATAACTACAACGGCAAGAATTATTTTAACCATCATTTCGCCGTCAAGCTTTTCATAAAGGAAATCGGGCATTGTGATTTTTACAAGCTTTGTAAGGTTGAGACACCATGCTGCAAAATTTCCGAGCGCGGTTGTGAGCTTGAAAACGTTAATCATAAGGAAAAGTCCGAGTTCCTCGACGCCGAGGGAAAAAAGTCTTGCGCCCGTAAACGAGGCGGCTTCCTTGACAACTATATCCTTTTTCCAGCTTTTGCTTTCAAAAACGAACAGCTTGTTCGTGAAAAACGCAAACGCAACGGCAAATATCCATGCAATGACATTTGCGATAAGAACGGGTGTGAATTTTTTGAAAATGCTGAACGCAATCAGATTTACAACCGTTGTCAGAACGCCGAAAACAAGATAAAGCAGTATTTCTTTTAGCTTTTTCATTACTTACACCTTTATTTCAACATTAATACCTAAAAGGTCGCTGTATTTTTCGATTATGGGTTTGATGAAATCCGCAACAAATTCCTCTGTCTGCTGCGGCGCTCTGCCGACATAAAGCTCCGGCTTCATGATTGACTTAAGCTCGTCGGAGGTAACGCCGAAGGCAGGGTCGGCCGCGATTCTTTCAAGCAGGTCGTTTTCGCCGCCGTCAACCTTGACAACCTTGCCTGCCGCCATGGAGTGAACACGGATTTTTTCGTGAAGCTCCTGACGGTCGCCGCCCTTCTTGACGGCCTCCATCATGATGTTTTCCGTCGCCATGAACGGAAGCTCGGAGAGCAGATGCTTTTCAATCATCTTCGGATAAACGACAAGACCGTCGGCAACGTTGATGTAAAGCTCGATAATCGCGTCCGTCGCAAGGAAGGCCTCCGCAACGCTTATGCGTCTGTTGGCCGAATCGTCAAGAGTTCTTTCAAACCACTGTGTTGCGGCTGTGATACTTGGATTCATAACATCCGACATGACATAGCGGGCAAGAGAGGAGATTCTTTCGCTTCTCATGGGGTTGCGCTTGTACGCCATAGCCGATGAGCCTATCTGATTCTTTTCGAACGGCTCCTCAACCTCTTTAAGACTCTGGAGAAGCCTTAAATCGTTTGTAAACTTTGCGGCTGACTGAGCAATATTTGAAAGCGTGAACAGAACCATTGAGTCAACCTTGCGCGAATATGTCTGACCCGAAACGGGATAGCAGGCGTCGAAGCCCATTTTCTCCGCGATTTTAGCGTCGATTGCCTTTACCTTATCGGTATCGCCGTCGAAAAGCTCCATGAAGCTTGCCTGTGTGCCTGTTGTGCCTTTTGAGCCTAAGAGCTTCATCTGTGAAATCTGAAATTCAAGCTGTTCAAAGTCGAGAACAAGGTCGTTGAGCCAGAGAGAAGCGCGCTTGCCGAGGGTCGTCGGCTGTGCAGGCTGAAAATGTGTGAAGGCAAGGCAGGGGAGGTCTTTGTATTCAAGAGCAAACCCTGAAAGCACATCCATAAGGTTTACAAGCTTTTTGCGGATGAGCTTAAGAGCCTCTGTCATTGCGATGATGTCGGTATTGTCGCCGACATAGCATGAGGTTGCGCCGAGATGGATTATGCCCTTTGCCTTCGGACACTGAACGCCGTAAGCGTAAACATGGGACATTACATCGTGACGGACAAGCTTTTCACGTTCTGCGGCAACATCGTAATTGATATCGTCGGCATGAGCCTTCAGCTCGTCAATCTGTTCCTGCGTGATATTGAGTCCAAGCTCCTTTTCGCTTTCCGCAAGAGCAATCCACAGCTTTCTCCATGTTCTGAATTTAAAATCGGGAGAAAAAATGTACTGCATTTCCTTGCTTGCATAGCGCGAATTAAGCGGGGTCTCATAAGAATCTCTCATCGGCTCATACCTCTTCCATGTTACATATAAATACAAAATAAATTATACTACAACATCATAACAGTGTCAAGGAAAAACACGGATAATGGTATACAAATCGGGACTTGAAATTTTTGACAACTATGATAAAATATTATGCGGAGATGATATAATATGTCCGAAAGAACAGATAAAGCGGTTGAATTGTTTAAAAGCGGCTTTAATTGCTCGCAGTCGGTCTTTGCCGCATATGCCGACCTGTTCGGCATGGATACGGATACGGCTCTTAAGGTATCGGCGGGTCTGGGCGGCGGTGTCGGCAGGTCAAGAGAGGTCTGCGGAGCTGTCAGTGCGGCGGCAATGCTTGTCGGCATGAAGTACGGCGCAACGGACGGCGAGGATTCAGAAGCGAAGCAGAGAACCTATGCGGTTGTTCAGCAGGTTATTGCGGAATTCAGAAAAACAAATCCGTCAATTGTATGCCGCGAGCTTCTCAATCTCGGTGAGACGGTGAATACCGATCCCGTTCCGGAAGCGAGAACAGAAAATTATTATAAAAAACGCCCGTGCGCTGAGATTGTTGAAGACAGCGCGAAAGCGGTTGAAAAAATATTATTTAAGGAGATTTTATAAATGGGTTGCAGTGGAGATTGTTCAAGCTGTTCATCAAAGTGCAGCGAAGAAAAAAAGGATTTACACATTGCGTGCAACGAGTACAGCAGTGTTAAAAAGGTTATCGGCGTAGTAAGCGGCAAGGGCGGCGTAGGCAAATCGCTCGTTACATCAATGCTTACAACAGCCATGCAGGTTAAGGGAAACGCCTGCGCAATTCTTGACGCGGATGTTACGGGCCCGTCAATTCCGAAGGCATTCGGCGCAAAGGGACCGACAATGCAGAATGAAATGGGTCTGCTTCCCGCAGAAACAAAGACAGGCATAAAGCTTATGTCAATCAATCTGCTTCTTGAAAAAGAGGACCAGCCCGTCGTATGGCGCGGACCGGTTATTTCGGGCGTTATCCAGCAGTTCTGGAACGAGGTTTACTGGGGTGATGTTGACTATATGTTTGTTGACATGCCTCCCGGAACAGGCGATGTTGCGCTTACGGTTTTCCAGTCGCTTCCCGTTGACGGCATTGTTATTGTAACAACTCCGCAGGACCTTGTTACAATGATTGTCAAAAAGGCTGTCAACATGGCTGAGATGATGAATATTCCCATTCTCGGCATCGTTGAGAACATGAGCTATCTTGAGTGTCCCGATTGCGGAAAGAAGATTTCCGTTTTCGGTGAGAGCAATATCGACGAGGTTGCAAAGGAGCTTGATATTCCCGTGCTTGCAAAGCTTCCCATCAGAAGCGAAATCGCCTCTCTTGTTGATAAGGGTGCGGTCGAGCTTGCGGAAATTCCCGAGCTTTATGAGGCAGCGGACAAGATTGCAGATATGCTTAAATAATAAATGTCCCCGTTTTTAACGGGGATTTTTTTAAAGGAAAAGCTATGAAAATTATTGCAAAAATCAGAACTGATTTCCCGACAAAATTCGGAATTCCCCGTCAGAGCGGACTTGTGGAGGAGCTTAAGGGGACGGTTATTTTTGAACCCGGATACAGAAATCCCGAGGCGCTCATGGGACTTGATGAGTTCAGTCACATATGGCTGCTGTGGGAATTTTCCGAAGCTGTCAGCGATAAATGGTCGCCTACCGTGCGCCCTCCGAAGCTCGGAGGCAACACGCGCAAGGGTGTTTTTGCCACGCGCTCGCCGTTCCGCCCCAATTCAATCGGGCTTTCATCTGTCAGGCTTGAGGGCATTGAGCGTACAGAAAAATACGGCACGGTGCTTCATGTTTCGGGTGCGGATTTAATGGACGGCACGCCGATTGTCGATATCAAGCCGTACATACCTTATGCCGACTGTCATGCTGATGCCGTCGGCGGCTTTGCGAAGGACGGCAGCGAAAGGCTGAAGGTTGTTTTTCCCGACGGACTGAAGGAAAAAGTTCCGTCGGACAGGCTTTCCGCTCTCATAAAAGTGCTTGAGCTTGACCCGAGGCCCGCCTATCAGGACGACCCCGAAAGGATTTACGGCTTCGGCTTCGCGGGCATGGAAATTAAATTCAGAGTTTACGAAAGCATTCTGACGGTTACGGATGTGTCGGAGTACAAAATCTGATTTACAACGTTGAAATATGATGTTATAATAAAATGTCGATAATGCAGGGGCGCCCCTGCAAACAGTTTTACGGAAGCCTCAAACGCTTTTTCGACAAGCTGAACAGAATTTTGAAAGGGTTTTCTTTATGAGCGAACCAATCAGAATATTGAATCTTTTTACGATAATGAACCGCGGCGGAGCGGAAACAATGGTTATGAATTATTACCGCAATATTGACCGCTCAAAGGTTCAGTTCGATTTCCTTGTTCACCGTAAGGAGCGGGGAGCTTATGACAGTGAAATTGAAAAGCTCGGCGGCAGAATTTACCGTATGCCGTCTATCCGTCCGGGCAGGTTCAGGCATTATCAGAAGGAGCTTAAAAAATTCTTCGACGAACATCCCGAATATCAGGTGATTCATTCCCACATGTCCGAGCTTGGATATTTTGCGTTTAAGGAAGCCAAGTCACGCGGCGTGAAATGCACAATCTGTCATGCGCACAACGCTCCGCATTTTAAGGACGAGACTCTCGGCGAAAAAGCGAAGGACATTATGCGGTGGAGCTTCAAGCATAAAATACGCCCCTATACCGACCATATGTTTATATGCAGCGTTGACGCGGGCAAATGGCTTTTCGGACGCAGAAACAGAAAGAATTTTGTTATGATGAACAACGCCGTTGACGCGGAAAAATATTCGTGGGACGCGAAGCGCGCCGAAATGCTCAGAAAAAAATGGGAGCTTACCGATAAATTTGTAATCTGCAACGTGGGACGCTTCAACGCGCAGAAAAATCACACGATGATTATTGATATTTTCAATGTGATTCACGAAAGATGCCCGAACGCGGAGCTGATTCTTGTAGGCGGCGGCGACCTTGAGGAACGCATTAAGGAAAAGGCGGAGGGACTCGGCCTTACGGATTACATCCGTTTCACGGGCGTGCGCTCGGATGTTAACGACATTCTGCTTGCCTCCGATGTCTTTCTGTTCCCCTCGCTGTATGAGGGACTGCCCGTAACTCTTGTCGAAGCGCAGGCGAGCGGAATAAAGTGCGTTATTTCCGACGCTGTTCCCGGGGACTGCATTATTACGAAAAATGTTGATACGGTGAAGCTTGAGGACAGCCTTGACGCATGGGCGCAGGCGGTGCTGAAGTACGCTTACGGCTACAACCGCAGGGATACATATAACAAAATCGTCAAAGAAGGCTTTGACATTAAAGAAAACGCAATGTGGCTTGAGGAGTTTTATATCAATGAGTACAACAGCTAAAACGCTTACCGTTTTTACTCCTGCATATAACCGCGGTTATTCAATTCATCTGTGCTATGAAAGCCTGTGCCGTCAAACAAGCAGGGACTTTGTATGGCTTGTTGTTGACGACGGCTCAACGGATAACACGGCTCAGCTTATCAGGGAATGGCAGAAGCTGGACAACGGCTTTGAAATCCGATATATCTACAAGGAAAACGGCGGTATGCATACGGCGCATAACACCGCTTATGAAAATATTGACACGGAGCTGAATGTCTGCATTGATTCCGACGATTACATGACTGATGACGCTGTTGAAAAAATCGTTGACTGCTGGAAAAAGCACGGCAGCGAAAAATATGCGGGCATAATCGCGCTCGATATTTTCGACAACGGCAGGGTTATCGGCGACGAGCTTGAAAAAGACCGCTTTGACACTACGCTTTTCGGTTACTACAAGCGCGGAGGAAAAGGCGACAAAAAGCTGATTTTCCGCACGGATGTTATGAAAAAATATCCGCCGTATCCCGTGTTCGAGGGTGAAAAATATGTTTCGCTCGCTTACAAATACGACAAGGCGGATAAGGAGTATACGCTGATAATCCTTAACGAACCCGTCTGTGTGGTTGAGTACATGGCGGACGGCTCAAGCACGAATATGTATAAGCAGTATCTTAAAAATCCTCAGGGCTTTGCGTTTATCCGCAGGGACAGCATGATTGACAATCCCGATATAAAGGATGTTTTCAGAAACTGCATACATTATGTTTCAAGCTCGATTATCTGTAAGAATAAAAAGTTTGTTTCCGAATCCCCGAAAAAGATTCTTACCGTGCTTGCGATTCCTTTCGGAACGGCACTGACGCTTTTTATAAAGAAAAAAGCGGGCGGCTACATGAAAGTTGAAGGATTTAACGGGAAAAGTCAGCGGTAACTATTTACATTTGCCGGTTGCGGATATATAATGATAGAAAATAATTCAGAGTAAGCAGTCAGGCGTAGCGCGAAGGTGCGAAGTATCGGCGGAACGGGGAGTTGTCCGCCGGGCGAAAAGATTTTTCTGCGGTCCGGCTGCTGCATCCCGCTGAATAGTTTAAGCGTAAGACCTTTTATTATTCATTAACGGATGACAGGAGGTTTTTATCATGCAAAAGGAAGACACAAGAAATCTGACAAAGAAAATTGCCCTGCTTGCGCTGCTGACGGCAATGGGCGTGGTTCTGGCGCGCTTTGTGCCGGTGGTCAACATTCTGACAAGCAAGTATGAATTTTCTTTTATTGCCGTTATGACTGCGGCGTATCTCACCGGTCCGGTGGGCGGAGCGGTTGTAGGCGGTCTGGTTGATTTAATCGGCGCTCTGATTGTTCCGACGGGAGCGTATTTCCCGGGCTTTACCGTTACAGCGGCATTGACGGGTCTTGTCTTCGGTCTGTGTTTTTATAAGAAATGCTCTTTCCCGAGAATAACGTTTTCGGTTATGCTGACGCAGGGAATATGCAGCCTGCTTATAAACACATGGTTTATTTCAACGTTTTTCACTCACAGCGGATTTTTCGCTCTGCTTTTCACAAGGTCGATTCAGGCCGCAGTTATGTCGGTCATTCAGATTGTTTTCGCAACGATGTTCTTCGACAGATTGAACTTCAAAAAATATCTGAAGCTGTAAATTTACAACTGCTGTTCTTCGGAACGGCAGTTTTTGTTTGCAGATATATGCGGAGTACCTCCGCATGTTCACCGTGTGGGCGATTATCAAATTTTCGTTGCTGTGCGCGAGCAATAAGATATATACAAATTGTAATTTATCGAGCTGGATTTTTGATGTTGCCCCGCCTCCCTTGTGTAAAGGGAGGTGGCACGGCATAAGCCGTGACGGAGGGATTGTAAAAAAGAATAGCAGATAGATTATCAAGAAAACGCGTTTAGACAATCCCTCAGTCTCGCATTCGCTCGACAG
>JAZUDP010000206.1:0-24290 GCA_045639705.1 Acutalibacteraceae bacterium | reverse complement strand
CTGAGATTCTTCACTTCGTTCAGAATGACATGATAAAAATACAATTGCCCGTCAGGGTTGATAAAATTTCGCGGGCGACCAATGGTCGCCCCTACGATGTCGACGGAATAACTGTACAATTCGTAGGGAATGACGCCCGACATTCCGAGAAAATATAATGACTCGCGCACGGCAACGGAAATTTGATTATCGCCAGCCCGGCGAACGTGCGGAGGTACTCCGCCGCTGAGCTATAGTTTGCACAATCGGAAACAGTGCAGAATACATAACCCGATAAAACGGAGATGATTTTTTGCGTACAAGCGGAATACTTCTGCCCGTAAGCGCTCTGCCGTCCGATTTCGGTATCGGTACAATGGGGGAGGGCGCACACGAATTTATTGATTTCCTCTGCGACAGCAGACAGCATTACTGGCAGATTCTGCCCATAGGTCATACGGGCTTCGGCGACAGTCCGTATCAGTGCTTCTCGGCGTTTGCGGGCAATCCTTATCTTATTGACCCTGCATTGCTGTATCAGTCAGGATATCTGAAAAAGGATGAGCTTCCTTTAATAAACCGAAAGGAAAAAATTGATTACGGAAATCTTTACAATGTAAGATTAAGGCTTATAAAAAAAGCGGCAGAGAAGGTTGATGTCAACTCGGTTGAATTTATTGATTTCGAGCGCCGAAATCAGTTCTGGCTTGACGATTACGCGCTTTTTATGTCGGTCAAGGAACGCGAAAAAATGAAACCGCTGAAGGACTGGCGGGAGGAGCTGCGCCTTGCAGACGCGGATGCCTTTGACCGTCTGCGTGAAGAGAACCGCTCTCAGATAAGACTGTGGAAATGTGTTCAGTTTTTATTTTTTACTCAGTGGGACAATCTTAAACGCTATGCGAATGCGCGGAATGTGGAAATTATCGGTGATGTTCCGATTTATGTCTCAGCCGATTCCTGCGAAATGTGGACACACAGAGAGCTGTTTGTAACCGACGACGACGGAAACCCCGCGCTTTTTTCAGGTTGTCCGCCCGATATTTATTCGCCTCTCGGTCAGCTGTGGGGAAATCCGGTTTATGACTGGACTTATCACAGAAAAAACGGTTTCCGATGGTGGATTGAACGGCTGAATTATTTATCGGAGATTTTTGATGTTCTGCGTATTGACCATTTCCGCGGTTTTGAGGATTTTTATGCCGTTGAATCCGCGGCGTCAAACGCAGTTCTCGGCGAATGGTACAGCGGTCCTTCAACTGCTTTTTTTGACGCAGTTAAAAAATCGCTTCCTCAGCTGCGGATTATAGCCGAGGATTTAGGCGTGATTACGGACGGTGTGCGCGGGCTGCTTGATTACAGCGGTTTTCCGGGAATGAAAATTCTTCAGTTTGCATTTGACGGGGGCGACAGTGAATTTCTTCCGCATAATTTTCCACGCGGATGTGCGGCATATACGGGGACGCATGACAACCCCACAATGAAGCAGTGGGAGCTGACTGCGGATGATGCCGCGCTGAGCTTTGCCAAAAAATATCTCAATGTGAATAAAGGCGAGGATTTCGTCAATGCTTGTATCAGAGCATTGTTTTCAAGCGTTTGCGATACAGTGATTATTCCCATGCAGGACTGGCTAAGCCTCGGCAGTGAAGCGAGAATCAATATTCCGTCAACTGCCTTCGGCAACTGGACATGGAGAATGACAGGCAGCGAGCTGACAGGCTCACTGAAAAAAAGAATCGCAGAAATGACAACGCTGTATTTCAGAAATATTCAGGAGTGAAACAGATGAAAAGATTATTTGCATTTATTACTGCCGCGTCGCTGCTGTTATGCCTTGGCGCATGCGGTAAAAAGGATGAAACGGAAAAGACGGGTACTGATGATAAAGGCTCGGTTTATTTCCTCAATTTCAAGCCGGAAATCGCGGATGTGTACAAGGAAATCGCTAAGAAATACAAGGAGGAAAAGGGCGTTGACGTCAAGGTTGTAACCGCCGCAAGCAATACCTATGAAACAACGCTTAAATCGGAAATTGCCAAATCCGAGCCGCCGACGATTTTTCAGATAAACGGTCCCGTCGGGTATGAGGCGTGGAAGAATTACTGCCTTGATTTAAGCGATACAAAGCTGTACGGCTATCTTGCGGACAAGGAGCTTGCGGTGAAAAACGAGGACGGCGTTTTCGGTATTCCTTATGTTGTGGAAGGCTACGGCATTATTTACAACAACGCAATTATGGAGAAATACTTTGCACTTGACAGTAAGGCGGTAAGCATAACAAGCGCGGATGAAATCAGAAGCTTTGACACTCTGAAGCAGGTTGCCGAGGATATGACAAAGCATAAAAAGGAACTCGGCATTGACGGCGTTTTTGCCGCGACCTCAATGGGTACGGGCGAGCAGTGGCGATGGACAACGCACCTTGCAAGCGTGCCGATGTACTATGAAATGAAGGATATAAGCGACGACAGTACGATTGTGACCGCTCTCAACGCAAAAACGGCTGAGTTTAAATACTCGGACGGCTTTAAAAATATTTTTGATTTGTATATCAATAATTCCACCACCGAAAAGGGACTGCTTTCGGGCAAATCCGTTGAGAACTCAATGGCTGAGTTTGCTCTCGGAAAGGCCGCGATGGTTCAGAACGGCAACTGGGCATGGGAGCAGATTGCCGAGGTTAACGGCAATAAGGTCAGGGCGGAGGATGTAAAGTATCTGCCTGTTTATATCGGCATTGACGGCGAGGAAAAGCAGGGACTCTGCGTCGGCACGGAGAATTATCTGTCAATCAATAAAAATGCGTCCGAGGCTGACCGGAAGGCTTCGATTGAGTTTCTTGAGTGGCTTTTTTCAAGCGAGACCGGCAAGAAATATGTTACCGAAAAGCTTGATTTTATTGCGCCGTTCACAACATTCAGTGAGGATGAACGCCCGGATGACCCTCTTGCAAGAGAGATTCTTTCATGGATGGAGGGCAATGAAGATACACTTGAATGGACATTCAATTCCTTCCCGAGTCAGCAGTTTAAGGATGATTTCGGCAATGCGATGCTTGAATATGTTCAGGGGACAAAGGACTGGGCATATGTAAAGAAAACATTTACAGACAGCTGGAAATCCGAGCGTTCATAGGAAAGGGCTGAGAAAAGTTGGCACTTAAAAAGTATTTTCCCGTTTTTGTTCTGCCCACCCTTGCAGCCTTTATGTTAGCCTTCGGAGTGCCGTTTGTTCTCGGATTATTTCTTTCGTTCACGGAGTTTACCACTGTTGCCGATGCGAAATGGACGGCGTTTGACAATTATATCAGAGCTTTTCCAAACCCCGACTTTCTTAATGCACTGTGGTTTACGGTGAAATTTACGGTTGTATCTGTAATTACGGTTAATTTAATCGCATTTGTACTTGCTTCGCTTCTTACCAGAGGGCTTAAGGCAACTAATCTTTTCCGTACGGTTTTCTTTATGCCGAATCTTATCGGCGGAATTGTTCTCGGCTATATATGGCAGCTGATTATTAACGGCGTGCTTCATTCAATGGGCGTAACAATAACCTACGACGCGAAATACGGCTTCTGGGGACTTGTTGTTCTTATGAACTGGCAGCTTATCGGTTATATGATGATTATTTATATTGCGGGCATTCAGAATATACCGACGGATTTGCAGGACGCGTCAAAGGTTGACGGCGCAAACAGATGGCAGACGCTCAGAAATGTTACAATCCCGCTTGTCATGCCGTCAATTACAATCTGTCTGTTTCTGACGCTCACAAATTCATTCAAGATGTTCGACCAGAACCTTGCGCTTACGGCAGGCGCACCGTCAAAGCAGACGGCTATGCTAGCTCTCGATATTTACAACACCTTCTACGGAAGAATCGGCTGGGAGGGCGTAGGACAGGCAAAGGCGGTTATTTTCTTTATCATAGTTGCGCTGATTTCCTTTGCTCAGCTGAGCATAACGCATAAAAGGGAGGTCGAGCAGTGAGAGGGATAACAAGACAGAGCGTCGGCAGAGCCGTGCTTTATATTGTTCTGACAGCCGCCGCGGCTGGCTTTCTTGCGCCTGTTTTAACCGTGCTGATGAACTCGTTCAAGGGAAAGTTTTTTATTACCGAGGAGCCGTTTAAGCTGCCGGATTCGGAAACCTTTGCAGGTCTGCAGAATTATCTCAGCGGTTTGCGGAAAACGGGATTTTTATCAGCCTTCGGATGGTCGCTGTTTATTACCGTTTTTTCGGTTATTGCCATTGTGCTGTTTACATCCATGACGGCATGGTACATCGTAAGGGTAAAGAACAGATTCACAAAGCTGCTTTATTACATCTTTGTTTTCTCAATGGTTGTGCCGTTTCAGATGGTTATGTTCACAATGACAAAAACGGCGGGCGACCTGCATCTTGACACGCCGTGGGGAATTATTCTAATTTATCTCGGTTTCGGCTCGGGACTTGCGGTGTTCATGTTCAGCGGATTTCTGAAATCCGTTCCGATTGAGGTTGAAGAGGCGGCGATGATTGACGGCTGCACACCGCTGCAGACCTTTTTTACGGTTGTATTTCCGATACTGAAGCCGACCGCGATTACAGTTGCGATTCTTGACGCGATGTGGATATGGAACGATTATCTTCTGCCGTACCTGCTTATCGGCAGCGACTATAAAACAATTCCCATAGCCGTCCAGTATCTGCGCGGCGGTTACGGTTCGGTGGATATGGGCGCAATGATGGCTATGCTTGTGCTGTCGATTATTCCGATAGTAGTTTTTTATCTGTCGTGTCAGAAATATATTATCAAGGGCATCGCCGCGGGTGCTGTGAAAGGATAAAATATGGCAAGTATAAGTCTTAAAAATATTTATAAGGTTTTTGACGACGGCACAACGGCGGTCAATGATTTTACGCTTGACATTGCCGACAGGGAGTTTATCATCCTTGTCGGTCCGTCAGGCTGCGGAAAGTCAACAACTCTTCGCATGATTGCGGGACTGGAGACAATTTCCAAGGGAGAAATGAAAATAGGGGACAGGGTTGTCAATGATGTCGCGCCCAAGGACAGAGATATTGCAATGGTGTTTCAGAGCTATGCGCTTTATCCTCATATGAGCGTTTATAAAAACATGGCATTCGGACTTGAACTCAGAAAAATTCCGAAGGATGAAATTGAAAGACGGGTTCACGAGGCGGCGAAAATCCTTGATATAGAGCATCTTCTCAAACGCAAGCCCCGTGCGCTGTCAGGCGGTCAGCGTCAGAGGGTTGCTCTCGGCAGGGCAATGGTGCGTTCACCCTCGGTGTTCCTTCTCGACGAGCCGCTGTCAAATCTTGACGCAAAGCTGAGGACGGCGATGCGTACGGAAATAAAAAAGCTGCATCAGCGTCTCGGCACAACATTTATATATGTTACCCATGACCAGACCGAAGCGATGACAATGGGCGACAGAATTGTTGTAATGAAGGACGGCGTTATTCAGCAGGCGGATACGCCGCAGGTGCTGTACAACTCGCCCCGCAATATGTTTGTCGCAGGCTTTATCGGTTCGCCGCAGATGAATTTTCTTGATGCCGAAATAAAGGTGAGGGGAAAAAGAATTCTGCTTGTTCTCAGAAGCGGCGAGCTTGATGTTACCGATGCTTTCGGGGATAACAGTGCCGTGCGTGAATATGAAAATAAATCTGTCAAGGTGGGAATCCGTCCCGAGGACCTGACAACGGACGGGGACTTTATCGGAAAGAATAGCGGCAGTGTTATTACGGCGAAGGTCGATGTCTATGAGCATATGGGAAGTGAAACGTATCTTTATCTTGACTTTTCGGGGGAGAGAATAGTCGCACGCGTTCCGGCGGGAGCTTATGACAGCGAGTTTCAGACGCTTGGCGTAAAGACTGAAAAAATTCATCTTTTTGACCCCAATACTACAGTATCTGTATTATAAAATAAAAAAGCAGGAGATGTGCTGAATGTAACATCTCCTGCCTGTTGTTTTATTCGGTTCAGCCGAGTTCCTTTGTACGTTTGTAAGCTTCAATAACAGCGTTCATTGCCGCTGAGCGAAGACCGCCGTCCTCAAGGGCTTTTACGCCCATGATTGTTGAACCCGCGGGGCTGCATACCGCATCCTTAAGCTGTTCGGGATGAGTCCCGGCTTCAAGGAATGCCTTTGCCGAGCCTTCAAGCGTGCCTGCCGCATAGGTAAGCGCCTTGTCACGCGGAAGTCCGCAGGCAACCGCGCCGTCGGCAAGTGCCTCAAGAAACATGTATACAAAAGCGGGACCGCAGCCCGAAAGCGCGCTTGCCGCGTCAATCAGCTTTTCGTCAAGCCAGTCGAAGATTCCCGCTTTGCTCATAATCTGCATGAATTCCGTCCTGCATTCGTCACAGACATTTTCGGAAGCGGCAAGAATTACACCTGCGCCGACGGAGGCGGGCATGTTGGGCATGATGCGGATAATCTTTTCCTTTCCGCTCATTGCCTTGATTTTTTCTATGCTGACGCCTGCTGCCATAGAAACGATAATAATATCGCCGTTTGCCGCAAGAGCGTCTCTGATTCCGTCAAATACTCTGGCGATTACCTGAGGCTTTACGCCCATGAAAACATAATCGCATTTGCCGATTAATTCAGCGGCGTCTGCCGTTTCGGCTTTTATCTCAGCTGCAAGTGCGTCGCGTTTGGCTGTGTCAGTGTCAGCGAGAATAATTTTATAACCGCCTGCGTTGAATACGGCTCTTGCAAGTGCGCCGCCCATGTTGCCGCAGCCGATGAAGCCTATGGAGCTTATATTTTTCATAAAATCACCTTATCTGTCCGTCACCGCGGATAATATATTTGTAAGTTGTAAGCTCCTGAAGTCCCATAGGACCTCTTGCGTGAAGCTTCTGTGTGGAAATGCCCATTTCGCAGCCGAGACCGAACTCGCCGCCGTCGGTGAAACGGGTGCTTGCATTGACATAAACCGCCGCGCTGTCAACATTCTTTGTGAAGAAGTCGGCACTGTTTTTGTCTTCGGTCAGAATGCAGTCGCTGTGCTGTGTGGAATGTTCGGCAATGTGAGCAACTGCTGCTCTGACATCGTCAACCACCTTAACCGCAAGGATATAGTCAAGAAATTCGGTATCAAAATCGTTTTCTCCCGCAGGTGTGCCGTCAATGATTGCGGCAGCCTTTTCGTCAAGGCGAAGCTCGACGGGATTTTCCTTTCTTCCGTCAACGAGGAGAGCCTTAAGCTTCGGGAGAAATTCTCCGGCGATATTTTTATTTACAAGCAGCACTTCCTCGGCGTTGCATACCGACGGTCTGCTTGTTTTTGCGTTTTCGATTATCTTGAGAGCCTTGTCCTGCTCAGCTGTTTCGTCAACATAAATGTGGCAGATGCCCGTACCTGTCTGAATGCAGGGGACGGTTGCATTTCTGACGCATGCATTTATCAGTCCCGCTCCGCCTCGGGGAATAAGCAGGTCAACATAACCCTCGGCTGTCATAAGCTCGTTTGCGCTCTGACGGGAGGTGTCCTGAATAAGATTAATAACATTTTCGGAAATACCGAGCTTTTTAAGTCCGCTCCTCAACGCGTTAACAATTGCGTTTGCGCTTCGGAAGGCCTCCTTGCCGCCGCGGAGAATACATACATTGCCGCTTTTAAGTGCAAGCGCTGCGGCGTCCGAGGTAACGTTCGGTCTGCTTTCATAGATGATGGCGACAACGCCCATGGGAACGCTTGTCTTTTCGACAACAATTCCGCTGGGTCTTTCAACTCTTGCAAGTATATTTCCGACAGGGTCGGGGAGCTTTACAACATCGCGGATGCCGTCTGCCATGCCCTCAATGCGTGCCTTTGTCAGCGAAAGGCGGTCAATCATAACATCGCTGATTCTGCCCTTTGCCGCTTCAACATCAAGAGCGTTTTCGGCAAGAATCGCGTCAGTGTTTTCAATCAGCGCGTCGGCCATTGCGAGCAGCGCACTGTTTTTGTCTTCTGAGGAAAGGGAGGCAATTTCAATTCTTGCCGCCTTTGCCTGCTTAAGTATGTCAAGTGTAGTCATTTTTCTCACCCTTTTAATTAATCGGCAGCGGCTTTAAGAAATCTTGTTCCCACAGCCTTGCCGTCAACAATGTCATAGAGAATCAGCGGGTCCGCACCGTTGGCGATAACCATGTCGCAGCCCTTCGATGTGCTGATTTCCGCGGCGCGGATTTTTGTTCTCATGCCGCCCGTGCCGAGCGATGAGCCTTCGCCGCCGGCAAGTGCGCGGATATCGTCGTTAACCTCTGAAACAACCGAGATAAGAGTTGCGTCGGGATCCCTGTGCGGGTCTGCGGTGAACAGACCGTCAATGTCGGAAAGGAGAATAAGCAGATCAGCCTTAACGCTGACGGCAACCATTGCGGAAAGTGTGTCGTTATCGCCGACCTTGATTTCCTCTGTTGCGACGGTGTCATTCTCGTTGATAACGGGAAGAGCCTTGTATTTCAGCAGCTGGTCTATTGTATTGATAAAGTTGTTGTATCTGTCCTCATGGTCAAAATCGTCACCCGTCAGAAGAAGCTGCGCTACGGTGTGGTTGTACTCGCTGAAAAGCTTGTCATATGTATACATCAGCTCACACTGACCGACTGCCGCGGCCGCCTGCTTGCCTGCGATTGTCTTCGGCTTGCCGTCAAGCTTTAATTTGCCCGCGCCCATGCCGATAGCGCCCGACGAAACAAGAATAACATCGTGTCCTGCGTTTTTGAGGTCGCTTAAAACCTTGCACAGAACCTCAACACGGCGGATGTTAAGAAGACCGCCCTGATGCGCAAGAGTGGATGTGCCGACCTTAACTACAATTTTCATGGAAAAACCCCTTTAGCAGCTGCCGGATAAATCGGCAGTTACTTTAATATATATGAAGCTATAATAACATAAAACAAATAAATATGCAAGGCAGAAAAAAGCTCCGCAGTATTTTTACTGCAGAGCAAATGAGTTACAGCTTTATAATGTCAAGGATTTCTGCATATTTTTCTGCGTTATAATTATCCCTGTCATATTTTTCACCGGATTCTTCGATATACTGCTTTATTGAGTCGGTTTTGCCGCTGAGAAGCTTCTGAGCCATGTAGTCGATTTCGTCAAGGCACTGAGTGAACATTTCAGCGTCAATATCGGAAAGACTGCCCTTGAATTTTTCGGCGTCCGACTTGACATCGTCGGCATTGCAGCTTTGAGTGAAGTTAATAAGTCTTATTGCAATTTCAACGCTCTTTGCGGTTGAGCCTGCCGTACCGATCGGATATTTTTTGATAAGGTTCAGAATGGTTTCGGTGCTTTCGGTTTCAATTTTTTCGGATGTCGGCGCTTCCGTAGGTGCTTCTGTCGGCGTTTCTGCGATTTCCGCTTCCGTCGGTTCATCTTTTTCCTGCGTCGTATAAACCGATGCCGTTGCAAGAGACGGGTCTTCCTTGTCAAACAGTGAGCATGCGGAAAAAGAAGAAATCATGAGTGTAAGTGCGGTGAGAGTTGCTGCGAGTTTGATTGCGTGTTTCATTTTGTCAGCCCCTTTTCTGTCTTTTAATAACCTTTAGTCTTGAGAAGTCTTCGCGTTCCTTTTCGTCAAGCGCATCTGAAATGTACTTGATTGTCGAGGTGAATTTCGGAATCATTATATTGCTCAAAGCGTTTGTGCGCTTCTGAGTTTTCTTTATCGCGTCGGCAAGGCGGATAACATTGCTTTCGATTTCGGCAAGCTTTACCGTCAGCTGCTTGACCTCGTCAAACTTGATATACGCCTCGTCAAGCATTGAGTTTGTTGCGCTCAGCCCGTAATAGAAGCTGCGGTCCGATGTGCCGACTGTAATTGTCGGCAGCTCAACGCCCATGACGCTTCTGAGTGAAATTTCGAGGCTGTTGTCAACGGGAATGCAGTCTGCAAAATCGGAGCAGTGTCCCATTGTAAGATGAGCCTGCTGCAGCGCGTCATATGCCTGTCTGTAGGCGGCGCCGATGTCGCTCTGAATCGTTTTTGAGTCGTCAATCAGACTCATCATCTCACGGACAAGAATGTTTCTTTTTCTGTCCATCAGGTCATAGCCAAGATTGGCAAGCGCGAGCGATTTCTTTGTCGCCATCAGATTGTTCTTCGTCGGAAAAACCTGCGAACCCATGCTTCAGCCTCCTTTCACGGAAATTATTTTGATTATTTATTGCCTTTATAATACTTTGCGATTGTTTCGTCGTCAACACGGTCAAGGTCTTCACGCGGAAGCTGTGAAAGCAGCTCCCAGCCGAGATTCAGTGTTTCCTCAATTGTGCGGTTTTCGTAAGCCGACTGAGTTATGAATTTCGACTCAAAATCCCTGCCGAATTTAAGCAGCCTTTTGTCAGCGGCGGAAAGCTCGTCCTCGCCGATAACGCTCGCAAGACTCTTTGCGTCCTGAACCTTTGCATATGAGGAGAAAAGCTGATTGGCAAGCGTGTTGTGGTCTTCTCTTGTATAGCCTGCGCCAATGCCGTCCTTCATAAGTCGGGAAAGCGACGGAAGTACGCTGACGGGCGGATAAATACCCATTGTGTCAAGCGTACGGTCAAGAACAATCTGTCCCTCCGTGATGTAGCCCGTAAGGTCGGGAACGGGGTGGGTGATGTCGTCGTTGGGCATGGTGAGGATGGGTATCTGCGTGACCGAACCCTTTGAGCCCTCAACAATTCCCGCACGCTCATAGAGCGAGGCAAGGTCGGAGTAAAGGTAACCGGGGAAACCTTTTCTTGCGGGAATTTCGCCCTTTGACGAGCTGAATTCGCGCACAGCCTCGGCGTACGCCGTCATGTCTGTCATTATGACAAGCACATTCATGTTAAGCGTAAAAGCAAGATATTCCGCCGCGGTAAGAGCGCAGCGCGGAGTTATGATTCTTTCAACAATCGGGTCGTTGGAAAGATTGAGAAACATAACAACCTTGTGCATAACGTTTGCCTTTTCAAAGGAGCGGCGGAAATAATCCGCAACATCGTTCTTCGCACCCATAGCGGCAAAGACAATGGCGAAATCCTCACCGTCGGAAATCGAAGCCTGACGGACAAGCTGAACTGCAAGCTCGTTATGCTTCATGCCCGAGCCTGAGAAAATCGGAAGCTTCTGACCGCGGATAAGCGTTGTCAGAGCATCGATTGAGGAAATGCCCGTATTGATGTAGTTCCTCGGATAAACACGGGAAACCGGATTGATGGGGGAGGAGTTGACATCCCTTGTTTCAAGCGGATAGATTTCTCCGAGTCCGTCAATGGGTCTGCCGAGTCCGTCAAAAACTCTGCCTATGATTTCGGGAGCAAGACTCATTTCAATCGGGTGACCTGTAAGACGGGTTCTTGTATTGACAAGCGAAAGTCCCTTTGTACCTTCAAAAACCTGAATGACAACGCGTTCGCCGTCAATCTGAACAATTCGTCCTACGCGGCTTGTGCCGTTCTCAAGACGAAGCTCAACCATTTCGTCAAAGGCGGCGTCCTTTATTCCGTCAAGCACAATAAGCGAGCCGTTAATCTGATTCAATCCTAAATGTTCAATTATCATCAGTTACGCCTCCTGTGCCGTAATTGTTGAAAGTGCCGCGTCAATGTCGGCGTAGTAGCCGTCAAACATGTCGAGTCTGTCATTGGGAACATCGTATTTAATCTGAACAAGCTTATCGAAAAGCCTGAGCTTTATTATCTGAGAGATTGGAATCTGCGCTGCGACAATCTCAGAGCAGCGGTGATAGAGGTACAGAATAACCTGCATCATTTTAAGCTGTTTTTCGGGACTTACGAAGGTGTCGTCCTTGTGGAAGGCGTTCTGCTGAAGAAAGCCGACGCGGATAACACGCGCGATTTCAATAATCAGCTTCTGGTCATCGGGCAGAACATCTGAGCCGATAAGCTTTACGATTTCCATAAGGTTTGTTTCTTCTGCAAGAAGCGATGCGATTTCGCTCCGGCAGTTCATAAAGTCCTCGCCGACATTTTCGCCGTACCAACGGGCAAGGTCGCCGACATATTCGCTGTAGCTGTCATTCCAGTTTATTGCCGGATAGTGACGGGCGTAAGCAAGAGATTTGTCAAGCGCCCAGAAGCAGCGGGTAAAACGCTTCGTGTTCTGAGTAACAGGCTCGGAAAAGTCCGCGCCCTGCGGAGAAACCGCGCCGATAACCGAGATTGAACCCTCGTTTCCGCAGAGAGCTTCAACATAGCCCGCGCGTTCGTAAAATTCGGAAAGACGGGAGGGGAGATATGCGGGGAAGCCTTCGTCGGCAGGCATTTCTTCAAGTCGGCCGGAGATTTCTCTGAGAGCCTCAGCCCAGCGCGATGTGGAGTCGGCCATCATTGCCGCATGATAACCCATATCGCGGTAATATTCCGCAAGGGTGATGCCCGTATAAATTGAAGCTTCACGGGCGGCAACGGGCATGTTCGATGTGTTTGCTATGAGAACGGTTCTGTCGGTAAGGGGTTTGCCCGATTTCGGGTCGGTGATTTCGCCGAATTCCGTCAGCGCCTGCGTCATTTCGTTTCCGCGCTCGCCGCAGCCGACATAGATGATGATGTCGGCGTCGCACCACTTGGCAAGCTGATGCTGCGTCATTGTTTTGCCTGTGCCGAAGCCGCCGGGAATTGCGGCCGCTCCGCCCTTTGCAATGGGAAACAGCGTGTCGATAACCCGCTGTCCCGTGACAAGAGGTCTGCTTAAGGGCAGACGCTTTGAAACAGGACGGGGAATTCTGATAGGCCACCTGTGGCAAAGAGTAAGATTATGTTTTTCACCGTTTTCGTCTCTGATAACTGCAACGGTGTCGTTTACTGTATATTTTCCGTCGGGCTTGACCTCGACAATCTCGCCGCTCATTCCGGGTGGAACCATGATTCGGTGTTCAATGGCTTTTTCGGGCGTTACGGCGTAAATGTCGCCGCCGCTGAGTCTGTCGCCGACTTTAACCTTCAAGGTTACATCCCACTGCGTTTTCGGGTCGAGCGAGGCGGGATGAAGTCCGCAGGGAATGAATGAACCCGAAGCCTTTGCGATATCGGTAAGCGGATTTTCAATTCCGTCAAAAATGTTGCTGAGTATTCCGGGACCTAAGGTAACGCTGATGGGCGAGCCGGTTGCGAATATGGGTTCGCCGGGCTTGAGTCCCGAGGTCTCCTCGTAAACCTGAATAACTGTGGATTCGCTGTCAATTCTGATAACTTCGCCTACAAGACGGGCATTTCCAACGAAGACCATTTCCATCATTTCAAGGTCGGTCGGACCGTCGATAGTGACAATAGGTCCGTTTATTCCGCCGATTATGCTGTTCATGCCGCGCCTCCTTTACTGTGTTATGCTGAGTCCCGATACCTTATAGAAATTACTTTTTTCAGCCTCAAGTCTTGTTTCAAGAGTGTCGTCCGCCGTGATGTGACGGCGGAGATTTTCAGCTTTGCAGCCGCCGATTTCTATTGTCGGGTCATATTTTATTTCATCGCAGAGTGCTGAAAGCTCCGCTTCATATTTTTTATCGCCTGGCTTTAGTATAATAACCGCTTCGTCACCGATTGCGTTCCTGATTTCGGCAATACTTTTTTTAAGAAAATCAAGGTATTGCTCACCTGCCGCAAATTCAATAAGCCGTGCCTTTGCTTTGACAAATACTTCGTTTGTGATTTCGGTACGCCGGTCAAGGAGTTTTTTTGTTTCCTGAGCCTCAAGCTCCGAAAAGCCTGCATTATTGGCTTCGTTAAGCCTGTCAATTTCAGACTTTTTAAAGGATTTAACATCCTCATGGGCGCGGTCGCGCGCTTTGTTCAGCTCCGCCATAACATATTTATCAGCTTCCTGACGAATCTGTCTGCATTTTGCTTCCGCGTCACGGTTTATGCTTTCAAGAAAGATATTTGCTTTCTCTGTTTCGTTAATCAACTTGTTTCCCCCTTATCAGATTTTTATTCCGATGGAGCTGCGGACATAGTCCGCAATCGAGTTTTCTGTTCCGTCGGAATTTCTGTCGGGAATTTCGACGATAACCGGAACGGAATGAACCTTTCTGAAATCGGTGATTTCGGCTGTGCAGAGTCTGCTCAGCTTCTGATTGATAAGGATGATTCCGATATCCGGTTCATTTGAAATTTCTTTAAGCTTGTGTACAACGGTTTCTCTGTCAGAAGTTATAACGCCTTCAATGCCTGCAAGGCGCAGGCCTGTGGCAGTATCCTCGTTGTCGCATATCAGAAATAAACGCATGATTTATACCTTGTTAAGAATAAGGATAGCGATAACAACGCCGTACAGGGCGATTGATTCGCCGAGGGCAACGAAGATAAGCGATTTACCGAAGGATTTCGGGTCTTCTGTTGTAGCTGCAACTGCTGCGGGTGCCGATGCTGCAACGGCGAAGCCGCCTGCAATACCCGAAATACTTGTAACTGCTGCCGCAGCGATAAGTCCGAGACCCTTGCTGTTGTCCTTTTCGGCAGGCTGTGCTGCTTCTTCTGCTTCCTGTGTTGCCGCTGTTTCGGGAGCGGCGTCAGTCTTTGCAGCTGATACTGTGAATGTAACTGCGCCGAGAGCGGCAACGATGAGTGCAAATGCTACAAGATTTGATGTGATAATCTTTTTACCCGATACGCCCTTTGCCTTCTGCTTAAGTGAGAATGCGAAAAGACCGATGAGTGCTGCGATGGGAAGAATAAGCATAATATACATAATAATTTACCTCCGATTATTTATTGACATTAATAATTACTTTATCGTTCGGCTCGTCTTCTTTGGAGCTGAACGCATTTTTGATTTTGAAAAGAAAGCCTCTGTTCTTTCTCATGCCTACGCTTTGGAAGGGCTTGCCGTCGCCCTCGTAGAAGCGGCTGAACATCTCGAAAAATTCAAGTCGAAGAACCTGAATACCTGTCAGAAGTCCCTCAAGCGCAATAACAAGAATATTGCCGAATACCATTGCAATAATTCCCGCGGGCGAGGTGGGGTCACCTGCCAGTGATGAGAAAACCATCATCATGCCTGCGTGAACAAGCATGAATGCGCCGATACGCAGAAAAGAGAATGTGTTGCTGAAATATGTCAGGACATATTCGATAACCTCAAAGATGTTCTGCATGAAGAAGTCTGACCAGCTTTCGGGAAGATAATGCTCGTGCTTGTCAACCTTGCCGATAAGCAGCTCCTTGATGTAAAGAAGCAGGAAACAGGCGACGGCGACAATCGCAATAACCGTTCCGGGAAGAATTGTCTTCTTTGTCATGAACGTGATAATTGCGCAGACAAGCATTGAATAGAAGATGATTCCCACAACGCCGTTCTGACTGAACAGTGCTTCGCCGGGCTTCTTAGTGCGCAGACAGCAGTAAACGTTCATCAGCATTGAAATGACAACGAGCGCAACGCCTATGCCGATTGACATTATCAGTACGGTGTTGATTGAGCCCATGACCTCAAGCGGCTTGTGCTTAAGACCTATTGCGTGATAAAGCGGGTCGAGCAGCTCCTCATATCCGAAGACCGAACCGACAAGCAGTCCGAAGAACATGGAGCAGACTCCGCACGGAACAATCATTTTGGCAAGCTTTACGCCTTTGAGCTTATAAAGAATGTATCCGCCGACGGCAAGAACAAAGCCCTGACCCACATCGGCAAACATTATGCCGAAAAGAAGAGAATATGTTATCGCGACGAAGGGCGTTATATCAACGCCGCCGTATGTCGGCAGACCGTACATCTCGGTAAACATTTCAAACGGTCGGAACGGTTTCCTGTTTTTGAGCTTTACGGGCGGAGCGTTTCTCGTGTCGTCCTCGGGCTCAAATTCCTCAAACTGAAGATTCTCGATTTTACCTGCCCGTTCTCTGAACCATTTAAGGCTTGAAGCCGGAACCCATCCGACATAGGAATAATAGTCCGAATCGTCTTCCTTTGCGGCGTAGCGCCTTAACTCAAAGGCGAGGTTTGCTATTTTCAGATGAGCGTAAACCGCTTCGCAGTGTTCGGAATTTTCCGACCAGAAGCTGCTGATATCCGAGTCAAGCTCATTGAGCTTCCATGTAAGCTGTTCCTTTTCGTTTTCAACGCCTTTGATTATTTCTCTCGGGGTTCCCGTCGCGTCGGGAATGCGTATGCGCTCAAAGTAAAGCGAGGCGAAAAGCCTGTCGATTTCATCAACCTTTGAAATCGGGGCGGTGTAAAGTCCCCAGTAATTCTTCTCGTCCTTTGAACACAGGAAGAACATGACATCCTTTTTATCCTCGTAGGCCTGAAGCTTCGGGTAACAGTCGCGCGGTATGCAGCCGAATCTTACCTTAAGAAATTTTGCTCCGAAGATTTCCTCAAGCGGAATATCAAGACCGGAATAATTTCTGAACTGTTCTGCCGATGAGCTGACCGTCTCAAGCTGTGCGGCTGTTTTGCTTCTTTCCGAAAGCATGGATGTCAGCTTCTGACTGATTTCATCTATGTAGTCGTACTCGGATTTGTCAATAATTATTTCGTTGCCGCTGAAGGTTTCTTTCAGCGTAACGCCTGCAATTTCTGCAATTTCCTCAATCTTCTGTATTGAAGCGGTGTAGGGATTTTCTTCGTTCAGCGGAACAAATCCGAGGGATTCGGAAAGATAGTTCATGGCGTTTTCGGGATGAAAATCTCCGCTTATGCAGCAGGAAGTTATGAATTCATCAAGGCTGTCAAGAATACCGTAAACCCTGATGAGCTTCATTTTTTCTATTGCCAAAGTACGTTAACCTCCTTCTTTACGGTCTGAACCGTTTAGTCTTCCGCGCCGACAAGCACGGCGCTTATATTTTTAACCGGTATTTTATATTTTATGCCCTCGACGATGTGTATGATATTCTGTACTTCGTTTTCAAGCAGAAAAACGTAGCAGAGCATCGCTGCCGCGGGGTCGGTAAAATACCGCATGTTTTTCGAAAATCTGTTATACATTACACGCTGAACCGCGCCCTCAAGGTATGTGTATTCAATATCCGCAAAATCCTTGCGGTAATATGTTTCGGGCATAAGCCTCATCATATCACGCGCACGCGGAGCATCTGCGAGCATGTCGATCTCTTTTTCGGAAAAATTTGTAAATCTGGTATTGATGTAGTTTTTGATATCATCGGTTTCAGCGTCCTCAAGCCTCGTCAGACGGTAGATGTTTACCACCGTATCCATATCGAATCTGCAGTTTATCATTTCGCGTATCTGCTTTTTCTCTTTTCTGCCCGAGTCACGGTCAACAACAGAGAAAAGATACTCCTTAAGATAATTGTTCAGCGCAGCTTCAATCTGAATATATATTCCCTTTTCGTTATAATTATCCGCGAACGGGAGAAGCAGTCTGTGATATTCCGAGTCGGAAACAGCATTGAGAAGCTCCGCAAAGCTTCGTGCGTCTGACATTTTTATCAGGTCAAGCTTTGTACGCCTGTTGAAAAACGGGGGAAGGGAATTGAGATACTTCTCAGGCGTGCCGTTGATGAGCAGACGGATGAAAGCGAGAATCTGTCTGATATCGTTTTTGACTATATAATACTGGTAAAAGTTTTCTCCTGCCGAAATCTCATATCTGCAGAGCGATTCGAAGCTTTCAAGAATGTGCAGACGCAGAAGCTCCTCAATCTGTGCGGCGGAAATATCTGACGAAGCATTGTCAAGGGTTTTGCCGTATTCGGTACGGGTTTTCAGATAATTGACAAGCTCGGGCAGTGAATGACAGTTGACAAGCTCATCGTAATTCTGTTTTTTCAGCCTTTTCCCGTACATCGCGTGGGCTTTTGCATAAACAGCGTTTGCGGAGCCTGATACAGTCATCTGATTACCACCTTTCGTTACCTTAGTATAAATGTATAAAGCTTACTTTATTTTGTAGCGGCACTGAAAATGTCCTCAACCCATTTGTCAGCATTTTTTTGGTAAAGTGCATTCATTTTGTCAAGCACCTTCTGATTTCTTTCTTTTATGTCGGAAACAAGCTTTTCGCCCTCGGCCTTCTGTCTGTCGCTGCGTCTGACCGCGGATTCTTTTGCTTTCCGCGTTTCGTCCTCGATAACAGCGGCCTTCTTCGCACCCAGACCGGCTATTGCTTCGCGTCTGTAGGCTTCGGCTTCCTCGACCTTAAGCTGAGCTTTTTTATCCATATCAAGTATTGTTTTAAGCATTTCGTTCATGGAGTTTCACCCTGATGTCAAAAATATAACGCATATTATAGCACTTTTATTTAAAAATACAAGAGTAAATCTGCACAAATACTGATATCCGTTTTTTGCTCGGAAGAAGAAAAAATAATTGAATTTATACATTATATATAGTATACTGTATAATAACATTGAATGAACGGAGGATGGCAGTATGAGGCTGAGCTATATAATACCTGTTTATAATGTCGAAAAATATCTCAGACAGTGCGTGGACTCCATCCTTGTCCAGACCTTTGACGATTATGAAATTATCCTAATTGATGACGGCTCAACCGACGGCTGCCCCGCAATCTGCGATGAATATAAAGAGAAGTATCCCGGAATCGTGAAGGTGGTTCATAAGGAAAATGAGGGCTGTGTGGTTGCAAGAAAAGTCGGAATAGAGTGTGCAGCCGGAGAATACTTTTTCTTTGCGGACAGTGACGATTATCTTATTGGTGACAGAATAAATGAATTAATTAGAATTGCTGATGAGAATAATCTGGATGTTTTGCAGACTTCATATTTCTGGACTGATGAGAAAAATCACAAAAGCGGTAAAGAATTACCGAAAATTCAGATTAATGAGCTGATTTCTCATAGCAGGATGGAAAAAGAACTAAATTATTCATTTTCAAACGGACTTCTTGTATTTTTATGGAAAAATCTGTACAGGCGTGAATTTATAATAGAGAACGGAATAGATTTTGATGAGAATCTGCGTATGGCAGGTGACCCGCCGTTTAACATGTGGGCTTATTCAGCCGCTCAAAGATTCATGGCAGTGGATGTTCCGCTGTATTGTTACAGAATCCGTGAAGGCAGTCTGCAGAGACTTAAATATATTAAAGATTATGATTTGCTGCTGAATTATCAGTGGAGTCTGAAAATTAAGTATTATGAAGCAAACTGTCATAAAGATTGCGCTTTTTATTATGATTGCGGAAAATACTCTCTCCGGGTTGTTCTACCAATGGTTTTATCCCGTGCTTATTTAAGCAAAACCGCAGAAAGATACAGAGTCCTCAAACGCATCGGTAATTCGGAAATGATGAGGCGCTCTTTCAAAGACTACGATATAAACGAATTCAAATCAAAATCACTTGACTGGTGGATGACATGGTGTGTGAAATATAAGCTTTATCCGCTTGCGCATCTTATCTGCGAAAAGGTACTTTATAAAACAAAATAACAGTTGCCGGCGGCCGCTTTATGCGGCCGTTTTCTTTTTTTCTGTGCCAGTTTGTGACAAAATATTTTTCTGCGGCGGCGTATAATATACCCGAGGTGGCGGGAATGACGGTATATGCTGATGTTTTGCTGATAATAAATCTTTTTGTTAATTATATTCTGCTGCTTTGCTCTGCCCGGATAATGAAAAATTCCGCTTCGAGGCTGCGCATCCTGCCGGGCGCGGCAGTCGGAAGCATATACGGACTTGTTATTTTCCTTCCGCCTTTACCTGTTCTGTTTGAATGGATACTGCGCATTGCGGCGACGGCGCTGATAGTTCTCTGCACATTCGGATACGGAAGCATAAGAAAATACCTTCGCTGTTTTTTCACATTTCTTACCGTGAGTATGGTTTTCGGCGGTATGATGCAGGTGCTTTGGCTGACAGTATCGCCTGCAGGCATGGTATACAGCGGCGGCGCTTATTATTTCGATATCGATATCGTTGTACTTGCGGTGTCGGTCGTATTATGCTTTGCCGCTGTAAGTATTGTCTCGACATTTATTGAGCGCAGAGCGCCGAGGGAGGCTCTTGCTATTCTTACCGTGTACCGCGGTCAGAGGTGTGTAAGGCTGAACGCTCTGATTGATACGGGAAACTCTCTTCGGGAAAGCTTCAGCGGATATCCTGTCGCCGTTGCGGAAAAATCAGCCGTATCGGGAATTCTTCCTTCTGCGGTTTCGGAGTATCTGAGCGGCGCGGCTCCCGACGGTGCCGGTCCGGCATTCAGACTTATAGTTCACAGCACGGTCTCGGGTACGGGGGTGATGCCTGCCTTCAGACCCGATTATGCCGAAATACGCACTGTGAGCAGAACGGTAAGGACGGATAAAATTTACATAGCCGTTACGGAAAATAATATTGCAAAAGGGGAGTATGAGGCAATTCTCAACCCGGATTTGCTCAGTGAGGAGAAAGAATATGCTGAAAGTATTTGAGAAAATCAGAAAGCTTTTTTTAAAGCTGAAAAACACGGATTATATACATTATATAAACGGTCCCGAAACGCTTCCGCCTCCGCTGAAAAAAGCGGAAGAGGAGGAGATGATGGAGCGGCTCGGAAACGGGGATGCTTCTGTCAGAGAAAAGCTTATTATTCATAATCTGCGTCTTGTCGTTTATATCGCAAAAAAATTTGAAAATTCGGGTACATGCGTAGAGGACCTTGTTTCAATAGGGACAATAGGGCTGATAAAGGCGGTCAATACATTCTGCCCCGACAAGAATATCAAGCTTGCAACCTATGCCTCAAGATGCATTGAAAATGAGATTCTCATGTATCTGCGCAAGACCGGTCCGCTGAAAAACGAGGTGTCAATAGACGAACCGCTGAATGTGGACTGGGACGGAAATGAACTTCTGCTTTCCGATATTCTCGGCAGCGACCCGGACCTAGTAAACCGTGATATTGAAAATGAGGATGAAAAAAACCTTGTTCTCAGAACGGTTGCATCGCTGAACAGAAGGGAGAGAACAATCATGTCAATGCGGTTCGGTCTCGGCGGAGGAAGGGAACACACGCAGAAGGAGGTTGCCGACAGGCTGGGAATATCGCAGAGCTATATTTCCCGTCTTGAAAAAAGAATCATTGAAAAGCTGAAGAAAGAAGTGGAAAAAGCATAAAAAAGCAAAAAGCAGTTGAAATCCTTTCGGATTGAGAGTATACTGAGTATACTTTCGAGTAACCGTTGATTTAATCAGCGGTTACCAGGAGTGAAAGGAGAAACGATGCACTACATAATAATGGACCTCGAATGGAACAATACTTATGCCAGACGCATCAAGGGCTTCATCAATGAGGTTATCGAAATCGGCGCGGTTATGCTTGACGATGACCTAAATTATATTGATGAGTTTTCCAGCTTTGTAAAATCCTCAATCGGTAAAAAGCTTCGCAGCAATGTAAAACGCCTGACCAATATTTCAAATGAGGATCTGCGCAGCGGCGAGCCTTTTACAAAGGTTATGAGCGATTTCAAAAGCTGGATAGGCAATGAGGAGAATATTGTTCTTACATGGGGCGACGGCGACATCAGAGTGCTTATTGAAAATTTCAGGTACCTGAGCGGTGCAAGAACTTTACCGTTTCTCACAAATTACATGGACATTCAGCGCTATTTTGAAATCAAAAACGGTCTGCCGAAATCAAAACAGATCGGTCTTTTCAATGCGGCGGAGCTTGTCGGCGTGGATGCGGAAATGTTTTCACATCACAGGGCGCTTGACGACAGCATGATTACCGCCGAATGCATGAAAAAGGTTTTTGACAAATCTGATTTCTTCGGTTATGTGGTGAAATGCGATGACGCTTTTTATGAAAAGCTTCAGTACAGACCTCATGCAATCGGGAATATCAATCATCCGCTTGTTGACAGAAGTCTGCTCTGCTTCAAATGCGACAAGTGCGGAAGCGAGGGCGAGCAGGTGACGGAATGGCGCTATTCAAATCAGTTTTTCCGCGCTGTTTATCACTGCCCGAAATGCGATTACAATGTCCGTGTAGCTGTAAGATTCAAAAAGTACTTTGACAGACTGGAAACCAAAAAGACGGTTACGGTTATTCCCGACAAGAAAAGCGGGAAATGAGCAGAATAGCCTTGGATAAACAATCCAAGGCTGCTTTTTTTGTATGAAACGTAAAAAATGAAGAAACGTTTGTGTTTCGGTTGACATAGAACGAATGATGATGTAGAATGACTAAGGTAAAATTCTTTAAAGCGGTACGGAGATGCCGGCAAGATTCATAGGGTGCATTGGATTTATTGTGTCTTGTCGCGTTCTGACAGGACATTTTTTATTTTACAGGTTGAATAACTATGAAAAAACAGATTATGGATGAGGCGGCCTTAAGGCGTGCCGTTATGAGAATATCCCACGAAATAGTTGAAAAAAACAAAGGCACGGACAGCATTGTGCTTGTCGGGATAAAGCGCAGGGGAGTTTACCTTGCCGAAATGATAAGAGATAACATCGTTAAAATCGAGGATGCCGAGGTTCCGTGCGAAAGTCTTGATATACATTTTTACCGCGACGATCTGTCAAAGGAAGCGGATTCTCCTGTTTACAGAGAGCCGACGGACAAAATTGATGTAACCGATAAAAAAATTATTCTTGTTGACGATGTGCTTTACACCGGCAGAACGGTCAGAGCGGCGATCGAAGCGGTTTTCTCAATGGGCAGACCGTCAAAAATTCAGCTTGCGATTCTTGTTGACCGCGGTCACCGCGAGCTTCCGTTTAGAGCGGATTTTGTCGGCAAGAGCATTCCGACTTCAAGGGATGAAACGGTTTCCGTTAAGATTGAGTGTCTTGACGGAGAGACAGGCGTTGACCTTATAAAAAATTAAGGCTATGGATGCTCCGAGAGGGGTATTAAAATAAAAAATAGCGGAGGTAGTTAAAAAATGAAACTTGTTTATGACATCAAAGACAAGCCGAAAGTCGGTCAGCTGATCGTTTTCGCATTCCAGCAGCTCCTTGCAATTCTTGCAGCAACAATCGTTGTTCCCGTAATTGTAGGTCACGGCATGAGCCAGTCTGCAGCTCTTTTCGGCGCAGGCGTAGGCACAATCATTTATCTTCTTTTCACAAAGTTCAGAAGCCCTGTTTTCCTCGGCTCCTCATTCGCTTTCCTCGGCTCAATGGCAGCAGCCTTCGCAGGCGGCGTTTCAGCAGCCAAAGGCTTTGCGGGTCTTATCATCGGTGCGATTTTCGCAGGCTTTGTTTACGTTGTAATCGCAATCGTTGTTAAGGTTGCGGGCGTTAACTGGATTGACAAGCTTATGCCCAAGCAGGTTATCGGACCCACAGTTGCAATCATCGGTCTTTCACTTGCAGGTTCAGCTATCGGCGACCTTCAGAAGGGCAAGGTAATGGCTGAGGTTACAGAGCAGGCTATTGTAGACGGCAAAATTGCCGATGTTACAAACTATGTTTCATCTGCAAATCCGCTTATCGCTGTTCTCTGCGGTCTTATCGCTCTCTTTGTTGTTATCGCATGCTCGGTTTTCGGCAAGAAGACAGCAAAGCTTATCCCCTTCATCATCGGTATCGTTGCAGGCTACGGTGCAGCGGCAATCTTCACAGCTATCGGTATCAGCAAGGGCGACCCCTCACTTCAGCTTATCGACTTCAGCGTTTTCAAGGGTATGTCACTCTTCGCAGTTCCCGAATTTACATTTATTAACGGTGTAAACGGACTTAAGGAAATTGACGGCGCATATCTCGCATCAATCGCAGTTGCTTATATTCCCGTTGCATTCGTTGTTTTCGCAGAACATACCGCTGACCACAAGAACATTTCTTCAATCATTGAAAAGGATCTTCTTAAGGATCCCGGTCTCCACAGAACACTTCTCGGTGACGGCGTCGGTTCAATGGTAGGCGCAATCTTCGGCGGCTGCCCCAACACAACATACGGCGAATCAATTGCCTGCGTTGCTATCACAGGAAACGCTTCCGTTGCAACAATCTTTACAACAGCAATCATCGCAATCGTTATTTCTTTCCTTAATCCCTTCGTAGTATTCCTCGGCTCAATTCCCAACTGCGTAATGGGCGGCGTTTGTATGGCTCTCTACGGCTTCATCGCTGTTTCGGGTCTTAAGATGGTTCAGAAGGTTGACCTTGAGGATAACAGAAATCTCTTCGTTGTATCTGTAATTCTTATTGCAGGTATCGGCGGACTTACACTTACATTCGGCAAAATCACAATCACAGCTATCGCAACAGCTCTTATCCTCGGTATCATCACAAACGTTATCGTTTCAAAGAAAAAGGCATAAGACTAAGCGAATAATTTCGGCAGACGGGTTGAACCCGTCTGCTTTTTTGTTTATAATATAAACAAATTACAATTTTCCGCAGTACCTGCGGTCGTTCGCCGGGTTGGCAGTTATCAGAAT
>JAZUDP010000205.1:0-31332 GCA_045639705.1 Acutalibacteraceae bacterium | reverse complement strand
AACGATAGTTGGCGAGGGGATTCTATAAAAAGTCTGATGAAAACTGAGAAAGAATCCCTCCACCGCCATTCGGCGGTCCTACCCCTTGTCACTTCGTGACATTCCCCTTGCAGGGGATGCCCTTTAGGGCAAGGGAGGCTGAGCAACATCAAAAATTCAGCTCGACAATTCCCAATTTACCGATGTGAGCAGAAGTGTCGTGACTTTTTGACGGATTCGTATTATAATGAGCCTGCAAACACATCCGATTTTACGGATAAATACTTTAACGGAGCAGATTATATGACCCTCGGTGAAAAAATCAAAAAACTGCGTACTGAAAGCAATATGACTCAGGATGAGCTTGCGGAAAAGCTTTTCGTAACAAGAACCGCGGTTTCAAAATGGGAAACGGATAAAGGCTTTCCGTCTGTTGACAGTCTTAAGGAAATATCAAAGCTTTTCGGCATTTCGATTGACAGTCTCGTTTCGGACGGGGAAATCGAAAACAGAAAAAATGCAGACGACCGGACCGCAGGAAAATATTACCATATATCAATAGCTTTTGCGGCGGCAGCGGCGATTTCGGTGTTTCTTCTTTCCTATTTTAAAATTTTCGAACGGTTCGGCTTTATTTCCGCAATTTTTATAATCGGCTATATTGTCTGCGCATTCTTTGCAAAACCGAAATACAAACGCGAAGAATCCAAAAGGCAGCTCGCCTGCTATGTTGCGTCAAGGATTCTGATTGTAATTATTCTTGCTTCTGTCATTGCAGGAGTATTTATGAAATAATAAATGAAAAGAAGTGATTCTGTGGACGAATATCCGAAAAGCTATAAAGGTCTTGTTATATGGCTTGTGCTGTTTCTGGCTTCTGTATTTTTTATTCCCGCAATTCCCGTTAAGACGGATACGGAAATGTCTGTACTTATTATCAACAATCTGATGGCAGTGTTCATTGCAATACTGACATATATGATTTACAGAAATGAAAAAATTTACTGGTACAACGGAATCGAATATGAGGATGCAAAAAAAGCGTCCTCCGAGCAGAGAAAAGACTATGCATGGAGGCACTTTAAACGGTTCGCGATTTTTGCGGCGGCGAACTTTATATATTCGCTTATCGCGTACATCACTCCGATACCCTACGGCTTCAGCATTGCCGTTACTGCAATCGGTATCTGCGCTATAGCAATAAGCACAATAAATATCAAGTTTAAAAACGATTAAGCAAAAGGAGAATTAAAATGCTTAAAATCAGCAATCTTACAAAAATCTACGGTGATAAAAAGGCCGTTGACAATCTTTCCCTGCAGATAAATCCCGGTGAAATATACGGCTTCATCGGCCACAACGGTGCAGGCAAAACAACCACGCTCAAAAGCGTTGTCGGAATTCTTAATTTTGATGAGGGCGAAATTCTTGTTGACGGCATGTCGATAAAGGAAAATCCTATTGAGTGCAAGAAAAAAATTGCATACATTCCCGACAACCCCGATTTATACGACTTTATGAGCGGCAAACAGTACCTTGACTTTGTTGCCGATATTTTCGGTATTTCCGCAACTGAAAGGCTTGAACTTATACACAAATACGCGGACATGTTTGAAATAAGAAACGACCTTGCTCAGTCGGTTTCTTCCTACTCCCACGGCATGAAGCAGAAGCTTGCACTTATTTCCGCGCTGATTCACAAGCCGAAGCTTGTAATCATGGACGAGCCGTTTGTCGGTCTTGACCCCAAGGCGGCGCATCTGCTCAAGGGAATAATGCGCGAAATCTGTGACGAAGGCGGAGCGATTTTCTTCTCCACTCATGTGCTTGAGGTTGCGGAAAAACTCTGCGACAAGGTTGCGATTATCAAGGGCGGCAGACTTATCAAATGCGGAACCATGGAAGAGGTTAAGGGCGACGAAAGTCTTGAGTCCGTATTCCTTGAGCTGGAGGACTGAAAATGCTTAAAACCTTACTGAAAAAACAGTTTTTAGAGCTGAATACCTTCTATTTTCAGAACAGAAAAACAGGTAAAATGCGTTCCAGGGGCGGAATAATCGGAATGATTGTCCTGTTCATCTTCGTCTTTGCAAGCGTCGGCTTTGCGTTTTACGGAATGGGCGTTCTGCTTGCGGATACGTTTATCGCAATGGGACTTGACTGGCTTTACTTTGCGCTCATGGGCACGGTATCGGTATTCTTAGGCGTTTTCGGCGGCGTATTCAATACATATGCCGGACTGTATCACGCCAAAGACAACGAAATGCTTCTTGCAATGCCGATACCGCCGTCAAAAATTCTGTTTGCGAGAATGACGGGCGTTTATGCCATGGGACTTCTGTATGAGGCTCTTGTGCTTGTTCCCGCAATAATATGCTACTGGGTAATGAAGCCGCTGACAGTGCTGAATGTTGTCTTCCCCGTGCTGCTTGTTTTCATTATCGGTTTTCTTGTGCTTGCGCTGACATGCGCGCTGGGATGGGTCGTTGCGCTGATTTCGTCAAAGCTTAAAAACAAAGCCTTTGTCACAGTCCTGCTTACCCTTGTATTCATGGGCGTATACTATTTTGTCTATTTCAGACTGAATATATTATTACAGCAGATTGTTCAGAATGCGGAAGCCATCGGCGAATCGGTACGCAGAATTTATCCGATGTATCTGCTCGGACGCGCCGGTGCAGGAGAGATTCTGCCCATGCTTGCCTTTACGGCAATATGTACCGCTTTCCTTGTTCTTACATATTTTATTCTTTCAAAAACCTTTGTAAAAATTGTTACAACAAAGCAGACAGAGAAAAAGGCGGAATACAGAGAAAGCAAAAAAACAAAAGCCTCGAGCGCAGATTCTGCTCTGCTGCGCAGGGAGCTTAAGCACTTCATTTCAAGCCCGACATACATGATGAATACGGGACTCGGACTGATTATTCTGCCTGTTCTCGGCGTTATTGCTCTGGTTAAAGCATCAGATGCGGAGGAGCTTATTGAAATGGGTAAAATGATGCTGCCCGAAATAGGAGAACTGCTTCCCGTATTTGCCGTAAGCGTAGTGTGCATGCTGATTTCAATGAACGGCATCACAGCTCCGTCGGTTTCGCTTGAGGGCAAAAACATATGGATTGTTCAGTCTATGCCTCTTGACCCGTGGCAGGTACTTCAGTCCAAACAGAAGACTCACATTTATCTGAACGCAATTCCCGTAATCATTGCGACAACGGCAATCGGTATTGTAATAAATGCGGATTATTCCCGCATCGCGCTTATGAATATCTGCGCACTTGTTTATGTTATGTTTATATCGGCCCTCGGTCTGTTCATGAATCTGCTTAAACCGAATCTCACATGGACTAACGAGACTGTTCCCGTAAAGCAGAGCATGAGCGTCATGGTTGTTATTTTCGGCGGCTGGATTATTGCCGCGGGATTCGGAGCCGGCGCGTTTTTCCTCAGAAACATGTTTGACATGACATATTATCTTATCGGAGAGACTGTTATTCTCGCACTGATTACAAGACTCATTAACACATGGATTAAGAAAAAGGGAACAAAGATTTTTGCAGAGCTGTAATAAATGTTTTTTCATCCCGGAGCAAAAACGGTACCTTGAAAGGACGGAGAACAGACTGTAAAGTAAATATTTATTTATAAAAAAGCAATTCCGGGATTTCGGTTTAACCGTTATCTCGGAATTGCTTATTATTTGTTTTGTTTTTATTTAACCTTTGTTCCTATTGTATTGTTAAGCTTTCCGCTTGCTTTATCCGCAAGGTAAGATGAATTTGACGGAAGCACAAATCTGAACGCATCCGGAAGAAGCTCAAATGTACTGTCATTTACCATTTCGCACTCGCCGTCAATGTTGACAGCCGCAAGCACATCACTGTGGACTGTCATTTTTTTGCCTCTGAGGTATGTAGTCTCTTCCCAGTCATAGTGCTGACCCTTCTTGTACTGTCCGATTCTTGAAAGCAGCTTCGGCAGCGACATGGTCTTAACTGTGCTGAAATCAAGCATACCGTCATCGGGAAGCGCATAAGGTCCCGCCATATAACCGCCGCCGTAAAAACGGTTGTTGCCGCAGAAAGCAAAAACATAGCTGTCGGTTATCGGCTCGCCGTCGTCAATCGTGATAGTGAACCTGTTTTTGCGCTTGCTTGCCGCGCAGTAAATAAGAGCGGCTGTATAAGCGGATTCGCCCGAAAATACCGGAAGCTTTTTGAAATCGGCCTGCTTTGCGCATACCTCCGCATCCATGCCCATCGAACACTGGCTGACAGCGATTTTATCGCCGCATCTGATGGCGTCAATCGTTATTTCCGTTCCGTCAAGCTGAGCGTCAATGTCAAGAAACTGCTCCTTTGTACCGAAAAGACGGATAAAATCGTTGCCCGAGCCGAGAGGAACTGCAGCAAAAGCGGCGTTTTCATATCCGTAAATTGAATTGACAATATCAAAAATCGTTCCGTCGCCGCCGCAGGCATAAATTCTTATCGGCTCGCCCTTAGCAGCCTGAGCCTTTGAATAATCCTTTGCGTCCTGCGAGGATTTGCTGATATAAATTTCATAATCAAGTCCGCGCTTTTCGGCGCTTTCCTTTATTTTAGGAAGAATGAGGTCTGCTCCCTTTCCCTTGCCTGACATCGGATTAACCATAAACAGATGCTTCATCAAAATTCACCTCTTATTTATAATACATAAACACCTGACATTTTATCATGCCGTTGTAAAGCTTCCTGCGCTTGTCCGCTTTTCTGCCGAATTCTCTTTCAAATTCCTCTGACGGACTGATAACATAATAAGCCCATCCCCTCTTCTGCGGGAATTTCTGTCCCATTATCTTATAAAGCTTCTGAGCCTCGCTGATATCAAGCAGTCTTTCGCCGTACGGCGGATTGCAGATTACGGTACCCTTTTCACTTCTGGGTTCAAAATCCTTTATATCGCATTTTTCGAATTTTATCTTTCTTTCAACGCCTGCGCGTTTAGCGTTGATTTCAGCCACTCTGAGGGCGTTTTCGTCAATATCAGAGCCGTAGGCGATAAAATCGGTATCATAGTTTACAAGGCTTCTCGCGCGTTCACGCTCCTGAGTCCACACTCTTTCGTCAATTACATCCCAGCGTTCAGCGGAGAAGTTGCGGTTTACGCCCGGGGCAATATTATGTACCATCATTGCGCCCTCGATAAGAATGGTTCCGCTTCCGCACATGGGATCATAAAGCGTGTGATAGCTTCTGAGCCTTGCAAGACTGCACATTGACGCCGCAAGAGTTTCCTTAATCGGAGCAGCGTTGGCTTCGGGACGGTAGCCTCTCTTGTGAAGTCCCATACCCGAGGTATCGAGCAGCAGGCTTACCCTGTCCTTCATAATGGAGAACTGAATCTGATGTACGGGTCCTGTTTCGCTGAACCAGCTTATACCGTATTTTGACTTCATACGCTCGACGACAGCCTTTTTAATGATTGACTGGCAGTCGCTTACGCTGAACAGCGCGGAGTTAATGGAATAGCCTTTAACGGGGAATGCGTCCTCATCGCCTATCCATTCCTCCCACGGCAGAGCCTTTGTACCCTGAAACAGCTCCTCAAAGCTGCGCGCGTAAAAATCACCGACAAGAATCTGTATTCTTTCCGAATAACGCGAACAGATATTCGCGCGGGCAAGGATATGCTCGTCGCCGCTGAAAAGCACGCGGCCGTTTTCAGACACAACATCCTCCGCGCCGAGTTCCTTCATTTCATTTGCGATTATTGATTCCAGCCCGAGCAGGCACGGAATTACAAAATTTATCTTCATTTATATATACCTCGTTATATTTCCGCGGATGCGTGACGCGTTACATGACAGCCGAAATTAACCGAAACCGGGAGTCCCGCAATATGCGTCGGCGCCGTTTCGATGGCAACGGAAAGAGCTGTTGTATCTCCGCCGAAGCCCTGCGGTCCGATGCCGAGCTTATTGACGCGTTCAAGAATTTCCGCTTCCATTTCAGCGTAGAAATCATCGGGATTCTTAACGCTGACGCTTCGGCAGAGCGCCTTTTTGGCAAGATAAGCGCACTGTTCAAAGTCGCCGCCGATGCCGATACCGAGTACAATCGGCGGGCAGGGATTGCCGCCTGCCTTCTTAACGCAGTCAAGAACATACTGAATGATTTCCTCTCTGCCGCTTGCAGGAGTCATCATCTTAAGACAGCTCATATTTTCGCTGCCGAAGCCTTTGGGCGCAACCGTAATTCTGACCTTATCGCCGTCAACTATGCCTGTATGTATTACAGCCGGCGTGTTGTCTTTTGTGTTGACGCGTCTTAACGGGTCTCCGACAACCGAGCAGCGGAGATAGCCGTTGATATAGCCGTTGTGAACTCCCCTGTTGACCGCTTCATACAGTGAGCCGTCAGTAAAATGAACATCCTGACCGATTTCAAGGAAAACAACCGCCATACCCGTATCCTGACAGATGGGAATATCAAGCTCCTTCGCCGCGTCGAGATTGGCTTCAATATCGCCCATAACGCCCTTTGCCAGAGCATTTCTTTCACAGCTTCTGCATTGCGAAATCACTCCCGCAAGGTCATCCGGAAGAAGCTTGTTTGCCTTTATACAAAGAGTCTCAATAATCTCTTCAACTTTTTTTACGCTGATTTCTCTCATAAATTCACCTTCGGATAATATGCCGCATGAAAAAAGGAGCAGACTGATGCTGCTCCGACATTATTTGTTTATCAACAGACAGCATTAAAGCTTATTTGTGCCGCGTCTGTTAAATCCGCCGCCGTGTCTGGAATCACGCTTGAGGTCGGACATTTTTTCGTCGCTTTCCTGCTTGAATTTGGCCATCATGCTTTCAAAGGACTGGGGGCCGTTATCCGCAGTTTTGTTGCCCTGCCATACGTTTGCCGCACTGCTGCGCTTCGGTGCATTGCTTTTAGGTCTCTGCTGCTGACCGGGAGCCGCCTTGGGCTGCTCAACCGCCTTTTTAATGGAGAGACTGATTTTACCGTCCTCCGCAACAGAAATAATCTTAACCTTAACTTCCTGACCGATTTTCAGATGATCCTTGATGTCCTTTACATATTCGGATGCAACCTCTGAGATATGTACCATACCTTTTTTGCCGCCTTCAAGGTCTACAAACGCTCCGAATGCCGTAAAGCCCGTAACTTTTCCTTCAACAATTGCGCCGACTTCTAATTGCATAAATTTGCTTACTCCTCAATAATATTGAACATGTCAGTTATTGACAGAGATATCGTAATAAACACGCTCTCCGGGCATAACATATCCGTTTTCTCTTGCAATAATTTCAACATGCTCGTCTATATCACCGTTTTCAAGCTGACTGTTAACCTCACGGAGTTCCTTGTTCTTTGTCTCCTGAAGTGCAGTCGCGCTTTTCACATCGGTAATTTCATCTTTAACCTCGGAGATATCTCCTATCATGGAAAACAACGAAATGGCAAACCACGCACAAAGAGCAACTACGCAGAAGCTGACAATAAAGCTTCTTTTTTTGTGCTTTCTTTTTTCTGCCATATTCGTCACCTCGATTCATTGAAAAACTGATGAATAATCTATAAAAATATAAGTGTATATTTCTGAATAGTTTCACGGAGATATTATACTATATATAGTGTCGAATTTTCAAGTGTTTTTTGAAATTTTTTCTTGTTTTTTTGCATTTTTATGTCTGATTTGCCGAAATTTTAAAAAAAACAGCTTTATTTTTGCGGATAAAACGAATAATTTCACAAAGCTCCTCCGTATTCCCGCCGCTGAGCGCTTAAGCCGCGGATAAGTCTCACTGCCGAGCGTACGGAAATACGCAATCAGACCGATGCCCTCGCCCGCAAATACATAAAACATCAGTCTTCCCGAACACATGACAAGCAGAAAAATAAAATTGACGGCAAGGCAGCACAACAGATACATTATATCTCTCGTCACACTCAGTTTTTTATCGCTTCCTGTAAGCATATAAAAGAATATTCTGAAAAAATCGTAAACTAATCCGAGAGCAAAGCCGAGTCCTGCCGAATAAAAAAAACCGGCAGCCTGACCCGCAACCGACGGCATATATTCCATTATCTGAACACCCTGCCCCAGAATCCGCCCGCGGTTCTGTTTTCGGAATATACAAGAGAATCAATTTCTCCCTCGATAACCATATCTCCGCTCTCAACGGAAAGACGGCTGATTTTCAGATTTTTCCCGTGTACGGCAATTCCTCCGCAGTCGGATTTTGCAAGTATCGTTTCCTCATCGAAGCTTTCAACATCCTGTATTCCCGTCATCGTCGCTTTGCGCCGGCTTTCAAGCACAACATCATGCATTGACGGCGTTGAATTTTCAGACATAAAAAATCACCTCACAGTATTCTATGAGGTGAAAGGCTTTTTTAGAAATAAAAATCAGAGAACGGTATACATAAGACCCGCGTCGTCCTTCGTCGCGTACTCGGTAACCTTTGTAACCTTTATTTTTGTTGTATTTGCGCCCATTGTTATTTCCAGAATATCATTTTCCTTAACATCGTAAGAAGCGCGCGCAACCTTGCCGTTTACCACAACATGACCTGCGTCGCAGACCTCGTTGGCAACGGTGCGTCTTTTGATTATTCTCGAAACCTTTAAGTATTTGTCTAATCTCATCCGGATTTCACCTGCAATAAAAATTTGCGGCAGAGCGGAATGCCCTGCCGAAATGAATTTAATAGAATTATTTAACAGCGTCCTTAAGTGCCTTGCCGGCCTTGAAAGCGGGTGTCTTGGAAGCAGCGATTGTCATTGTTTCGCCTGTCTTGGGGTTGCGGCCCTGCTTCTCTGCGCGCTCCTTAACCTCGAATGTACCGAAGCCAACAAGCTGGATTTTCTCGCCTGCCTTGAGTGCATCTTCAACTGCGCCGAAAACAGCGTTAACTGCCTTTTCAGCAGCCTTCTTGTCGAGTTCGCCCTTAGCGGCAACTGCATTGATAAATTCTGTCTTATTCATTGTAATTCCTCCAAAATTGGTTTTTTATTATTGAAATACCGCGTAATCCGCCGTACATCATTTACTTTTGTGACCGCTGATTCAATCAGCGCTTTTCTTTGCCTCGTCCCACAGTTCATCAAGAACCGCGAGGTCGGTTTCTTTCATATTGATTCCGCGCTCGTCAGCCATTTTCTCAACCTTTTTGAAGCGGCTGACAAACTTGTCCGTTGAAACGGTAAGAGCCTCCTCAGCCTCAACATCCACGAAACGTGAAACATTGACTGCCGAGAAAAGAACATCGCCCAGCTCCTCGCTGATTTCCGTCTGCTCCCCTTTTTCAATAGCTTCCTTAAGCTCGCCGATTTCCTCCGAAAGTCTGTCAAGCGCACCGCTGACCTCAGTCCAGTCAAAGCCCGCCTTTGCAGCCTTATGCTGAACCTTGGCTGCTCTCATAAGAGCGGGAAGCTCACGGGGAATGGAATCAATCGCCTCCGAAGTGGATTTCTGTCCCTTCGTGCTGCGCTTGATGATATCCCAGTTTGTGAGAACATCGTCAACTGTATCGGCGTTTACATCACCGAAAACATGAGGATGGCGCACAATCATCTTCTTACAGATTTCGTCCGCAACATCGTCAATATTGAAAACGCCCTTTTCGGTTTCAATCTGAGCGTGGAAAACAACCTGCATAAGAACATCGCCCAGCTCCTCGCGGAGCATGTCGGAATTGTTCTTGTTGATTGCTTCGATTACCTCATAGGTTTCCTCAATAAAATCCTTGCGGATGCTTTCATGCGTCTGCACCATATCCCACGGGCAGCCGCCCTCGCCGCGGAGAATTTTAATGATGTCTACAAGGTCGTAAACATTGTAGCTGTCTTTAAACTTAAAGTCTTTAATCATATTATTACCATTTTAACCCAAAAATCCGAATTTTTCAAGCTTTTTAGCAATTTTTTCTCCTTTTGGAATCATTTCAAGGTCATCTCTTGAAATTCCTTTAAGGAATAATAGTGGAATTACATAGGCAACAACCGCCATAATGACCGAAATGACAAGTGAAATGGAGTTTCCGTTTATCATAGCTTCGGGATTGCCTACACCGCCGAGCATTCTGCTGAACAGAGACACCGTGATAAAAGCGATAAGCGCGCTGATTCCGGAGCAGATAAGAGGCTTGATGAATACCGAGCCGAAGTTAACCCTGACCTCGGTAATCTTGATAATGCTGTAAAGGTTTATACCGACAACAATAATATAGCATACAATGGAGCCTATCGGAGCGCCGTCGATATTGATTACGGGGTTACCGATAAGGATATAGTTGAGAATGATTTTTACAACCGCGCCGACGCAGAGCGACTTAAGCGGTATATCGGTTCTGCCGAGTGCCTGAAGCATATTTGTAATCGGTGAAGATACAGCGAAAAGGAAAACGGAGAAGCCGTAAACCGAAAGTATCGGAGCGCCGATTGTTGCGGAAGAATCCGAATAGAATGTATTGAGCAGATTGTACGAAACAGCGGCAAGACCGAAGCCGACGGGAAGAGCAATAAACATTGTAACACGGATAACAGACTCGATTGTAGTCTTGATTGTCCTGCTGTCACGCTTTGCCCATGCGGCCGAAATAATCGGAATCGCACTGATGCCGAGAGTCATTGTGATTGTGGGAACAAGGTTTTTAAAATCAAGAACCTCACCGTAAACGCCGTAAAGATATTTAACAATCTGCGAATCAAGAACGCCTGCCGCATCAAGCTGTGCGCCGTACTGCCCTCTTACAAGCTCGGGAGCCTTTGTCATGGCATAGGCAAGTCTGTTCTGAATTGTAGCCGCATCAATAAGATTTGTAACATTAAGTATAAGCGAGCTTGCGGCAACGGGAAGCGCAGTCATAACAAGCGACTTCGCTATAAGCTTGCTGTCCTCGGGTTTCGGGGAATTGACAAGGTCGGATTTTGTGATTCCGTCGCCGACAATTCTGTGTCTTATCGCAAGGAAAATATAGCCGAGAATTGTACCGATTGTAACGCCCATAACGGCTGTTGCCGCCGCGTAGGGATAAATAGCCGCAAGAGCTTCGTTTTTATTTGTGTATACCGTACCGAAGATTTCCTTGCCGTTCTCAAAGCGGTTAAGCTGTGAATGCAGGAAAATATAGGTAACGCCGAGGCCGATGACAAGCTTGCTCAGCGCTTCAATAACCTGAGATATCGCCGTGGGCATCATATTCTGAAGGCCCTCGTAATAACCGCGGTATGTCGACATGCAGCAGCAGAAGAAAATCGACGGGGCTATTGCAAGCACGCACCAGATATTCTCGGTATATCCGACAACAAAGCGCGTGTAGGGATAAGCAATTGCGAACATAATCAGGGTTCCGATTGCGCCTGTCAGCAGAAAGAGCCGTACAGCTACCTTTCGCGTCATTCTGACATCACGGAAGTGACCGAGGGAGCGTTCCTTCGCGACCATTCGTGAAACGGCAACAGGAAGACCTGCCATTGAAATTGAATAGAGCGGTGTATATATTTCGTATGCTGTGTTGAAATAGCCGCGTCCTACCTCGCCGATAAGCATTGAAAGCGGAATTTTAAACAGCGCACCGATTACCTTAACAAGGACGGTTGCAACAACAAGTACAAACGCACCGTTAAGGAGGCTCTGGGATTTATCCTTTGTTTTTCCCATTTTATCTGCCATCGGTTTCCCCTCCTAAAAAATCGTACCTGAATATTTTACCATAAATATACAAATATATCAATATTTTTGACAAAATATTTATTCTATATATCTTTATCGAAGAAATTCGTTCAGCAGCGAAGCTTCGGGAAGCAGTGACGAATCTATTTTTTCGACTGCATCAAAGCATTTTTTCAGCTCGCACGCCTGAGCGTAATACTCGCTTGTTCGTCCGATTGTGCCGAGTTCGTCAAGTATATCCTGCTTAATCATGCACGGCTCATACGGGTGGAAGGAATCGATTTTGACATCGGCGTTGGATTCATACGGGAAAAGATACATGTCCTCCCCTTTCAGAACGCCAGTCCACTGTCTGAGCGTATTTTCGGCGGGTGCGTTGCGGTGCTTTGAGTCACGGATTATTCTTCTCGCAAGACGGAGATTTCTTTTATTGAGAAGGACTTTACTGTTTTCGTCAAGCACACGCGACGATACGCTTATATAAATCCTGTAAAGATGGCTTTCGTCAAGTCCCTCCGATATCACGGGATTAAGGGCGTGAAGTCCCTCAACTACGATAACATCATCGGCTCCGAGTTCGATATGCTTTGTCTGTGTACTGCGGTTGCCTGTAATAAAATCAAAAACCGGCAGCTCCGTGCAGCGTTTTTCGATAAGCTCGGAGAAGACTTTGTGAATAAGGCCGATATCAAGAGCGGTAACATTTTCAAAATCCTTTATCCCGTCCTCGGTATCGGGGATATCGTCACGGTTGAGATAGAAGTCGTCAAGCGAAACCGTAAACGCATTCCGTCCGCTCTGACGGATTTTTTCGGCGATTTTGCCTGCCGTTGTGGTTTTGCCCGAGGAGCTGGGTCCCGCAAGCAGAACAATATCACAGCTGCATTTCGCAAGGAAGGTCTTAACAACCTTTGAAACATCACGGTCAAAGCGTTCCTCGCATTCGGCTATAAATTCTGCCGTATTATTTGCGGCGCTGAAATTAATATCAGTCAATACTGTTTTCATATAATCACACCAGTCCAGCGTAAAATTCTTTAATGTATTCCTTGCGCTCCGTTATCGTTTCAAAGCGCGATATATACTCATACGGATATTTAAAATTAAATATTCTTTCAATATTTCTTCCGAAGGGCTCCTTCAGCTTGGTTACCGCGCCTGCGCCGACGGCAAGAACGGTATGGCACTCCTCCATCATGAATACATTGTAAAGGCACTCACAGCCTTCCCTGCACCAGCCGACATTTTCAAGATTTCCGAGAGAACGCGACTGTCTGTACATATAATACGGCTTATACCCTGCGGAATAGAACTTATTCTGGGCATATTCAAGCATTTTGTTTGCCGTTTCTCCGCTTTCAACATCAACGCCGCCCGTAACGATAGTTGACGAGCGCTTGAGTGCGAGGGTATGCAGAGTTATATTTTCGGGATTGAGCGAAATTGCCGTATCAACGGAATTGCAGAAGCTTTCGTATGTATCCGATGTCAGTCCGGCAATTAAGTCCATATTGATATTGTCAAAGCCCTTTTCACGGGCAAGAGCATAAACTCTTTTCACATCGTCAACGGTGTGCTTTCTGCCGATTGCAAGCAGAACATCATCGTTGAAGGTCTGCGGATTAATGCTGATTCTGCCGACTCCCGCCTTTTTCATCGCATCAAGCTTTTCGGATGTAACCGTATCGGCTCTGCCCGCTTCTATTGTATATTCGCGGATTGCGGACAAATCAAAGCATTCGTTTATTACGGCGCAGATTCTTTCAAGCTGCTCTGCGCTTAAGGTTGTAGGCGTGCCTCCGCCCCAGTATACCGATTCAAGACGGAGTCCGAGACCGTTTGCGATTTCAGCCGTCTGACGGATTTCACTGCAGAGCTTATCAACATATTCCGGCAGAAGCTTCCTGGCCTGCGCAATTGAATGAGATACAAACGAACAGTAATTGCAGCGCGTGGGACAGAACGGAATTGAAACATAAAGGCTGAAGGACTTTTCGTCGGACATCCGCATTATTTTCGCTTCCGCATTTGCGACGCTTACGGCAAGCCCGGTTTTGCGCGGAGTGACAAGCAGCTTTTCGCAGAAATATTTTTTCGCGCCTTCCTCGCCCATTTCGGAAATCAGCGTATTCATAAGCTTTGACGGACGGACGCCTGTCAGAATTCCCCACTGCGGAGTATAGCCCGTAAGCTCACGAAGCAGTCCGAAAAGCAGCACGGCCATTCTCCGCTCGCAGTCCTCAGAAGCATTGCAGATTTCGTCAGCCTTCGTTTCGGCTCCGCCTGCTGATACGGAAACGGAAATATAATATCCGCCGTCAGTGCCGCTGAGTTCAGTTGTGACAGTCAGCGAATCCTCGCCCTCGGTGCTGTCATGCACAACCTTTATGCTTTCAAACGGATAGAAAACGCGGCAGAGGTTTTCCATTTCATAATGGAATTTATGATTTATTACGCGTAAAATCATCTGAATCTCCTCATAAACCTGTTTCTGCGTTTCTCATAATCCATGGTTGTTGCGCGGTTGTGACCCGGATAAATATCGTTGATGCCGGTCATTTTATAAAGACGGGTAATTGAGCTGAGCATATCCTCATCGCTGCTTGTGGTAAGGTCTGTTCTTCCGACGGTAAGACAGAAAAGAGTATCGCCCGTAAAAACTGTTTTGTTCTCTGGAAAGAAATAGCATACGCTGCCCGCGGAATGACCCGGTGTGTGAAGCACCTGAATCTCAAGACCGCCGAGGTCAAGCTTATCTCCGTCGGCAACTGTGCCGTCGGGAGACATGAAATGCGTTTCAATATTTATATCGGGATACGGAGCGTTGAGGAAAAGCATGGCTTCTCTGATGATTTTTTCATCAAGCTTGTGAAGCCTGTCGTTTTCAAGGTATTCCCTGTCGTTACCGTGAATAAGCACCTTTGCCTCGGGATGGTCCTGCTTGACATAATGCACACCGATAATGTGGTCGGCGTGACCGTGAGTAAGCAGAATATATTTAACCTGAACGCCTTCAAGACGGTTTTTGATTTCATCCGTATATTCGCCGCAGTCGATTACGGCTGTTTCTCCGTTATGCTCAACGATGTAACAGTTAGCCGCATAAGGATTTGTAATATAAGTATCAATTTTCATTTATTTCACCCACAGTGACGTATCCATAAGAATTGTTACGGGACCGTCGTTATTAATTTCAACCTTCATATCCGCACCGAATTTTCCGTGTTCAACCCTGCGCACGCCGTTGGCTGTCAGCTGCCGCATAAAATACTCATACAGCTCATTTGCCATTTCGGGCGCCGCCGCCGTTGTAAATGACGGACGGTTGCCCTTTTTGATATCGGCGCACAGAGTAAACTGTGAAATCGCAAGAATTTCGCCGTCAATATCCTGAATCGAAAGGTTCATTTTCCCCTGCTCATCCTCAAAAACGCGAAGCTTTGAGATTTTGGCGGCAAGCACATCGGCGTGTTCCTTTGTATCGTCCGGTTCAACACCGACAAGAACATTGAAGCCCTTGCCGATACTGCCGATAAGCTCTCCGTCAACCTTAACGCTTGAGGATGTAACTCTCTGTACTACTGCTTTCATAATATTTTTCCTTATCCGTTGGCACGCTCAATATCAAGCACACCGTTTATTTTTGCAATTCGGGACATAACGCTCTGCAGATGCTCGGTTCCGTTGACTCCGATTGTCAGCTCAAGCATGGCGCGTTTGTCCTTCTTGGTTTTTGTATTGATGCCGTAAATCATAACGCGCATATCGGCAATTACTCTTGAAATATCCGCCATAAGCCCGACGCGGTCAAGAGCGGCGATACTGAGCGTCGCAGTGAAATCCTCCTGCACATTGGTATCCCAGCCCGCATTTATCCAGCGCTCGGGTTCGTCCGAAAGCTCGATAACCTTCGGAACATTTGGACAGTCGCGCTTATGAATCGAAACGCCGTGTCCTCTTGTAATAAAGCCGATTATGCTGTCGCCGGGAAGCGGACTGCAGCACTTTGAAAGCTTGATAAGACAGTTGTCAATGCCTTCGATGACAACGCCCTCCTTGCTCTTTGAGCGTTTCTGAGGCTTCTTTGTAACCTTGATGACATCCTCTTTTTCTTCCTCGGGCTGCTTATATGCCTTGACATACTCGTCCTTGATGTGAGGCATCATCTTGTTTATGGAAACACCGCCGTAGCCGATGGCAGCATAGAATTCGTCGGCATTGGGGAAGCGCTGCCGCTGAGCGATATTGGTTACGAATTTTTCCATTTCATCATCGGGAAGACGGATAAAATTGCGTCTGAATTCGCGTTCAACCTCAAGCTTGCCCTCAAGAATATTCTCCTCGCGGCGTTCCTTCTTGTACCATGAACGGATTTTATTTCTTGCGCCGCTCGTCTTGACAAACTTAAGCCAGTCGCGGCTCGGTCCCTTACCCTGCTGTGACGAGGTGATGATTTCGACAATCTCGCCCGTTTTTACAACATAGTCAATCGGAACAATTCTTCCGTCAACCTTTGCCCCCGTCATGCGGTTGCCGACGGCGGAGTGGATTGCATACGCAAAGTCAACAACGGTTGCGCCCGCGGGAAGGCTGATAACCGAACCCTTGGGAGTAAATACGAATACCTCCTCCTGCACAAGGTCGGTCTTGATTGTGTTGACGATATCCTCGGGATTTTCGGCAACATTCTGAGCCTCAAGAAGCTGACGTATCCATGAGAATTTTTCCTCAAACTTCTGATGTCCGCTCATTCCGAGCTTATATTTCCAGTGAGCCGCAACGCCGTATTCGGCTGTACGGTGCATTTCCCATGTTCTTATCTGAACCTCAAAGGGTATGCCCTCGTCGCCGATAACCGTAGTATGAAGCGACTGATACATATTCGCCTTGGGCGTCGAAATATAATCCTTGAATCTGCCGGGAATGGATTTGAACATATCGTGTATGATTCCGAGGCAGTTGTAGCAGTCGACAACATCGTCAACGATTATTCTTACCGCGTAGATATCGTATATCTCGTCAAACGCCTTGCCCTGCATGTACATTTTACGGTAAATTCCGTGAACGGACTTGATTCGTCCCGAAATGCTGCAGTTAGGCACAACCAGCTTCATCCGCTCGCTGATTTTTATCTGTATATTGTCAAGGTATTCCTTGCGCTTTGACTGCTGATTTTCAAGCAGATTTTTTATTTCCTTATACGCCACGGGGTCAAGGTAGCTGATTGCAAGGTCCTCAAGCTCCTCCTTAACGCCTCTGATACCGAGGCGGTGTGCAATCGGAGCATAGATTTCAAGCGTTTCCTGAGCTTTTTCACGTCTTTTATGAGGCTTCATAAAAGCAAGTGTTCTCATGTTGTGCAGTCTGTCGGCAAGCTTGATAATGATGACACGGATATCCCTTGACATTGCCATGAGCATCTTTCTGACATTTTCAGCCTGCTGCTCCTCCTTGGTAAAAATAGGCACCTTGCCAAGCTTTGTAACGCCCTCGACAAGCTCTGCGACATCCTCGCCGAAGGTGTTTTTTATATCGTCCTTTGTGACAGATGTATCCTCGACAACATCGTGAAGAAGCGCCGCCGCCATTGACTCGCAGTCCATACCCAGTTTATAGAGTATGAGTGCAACCTCAACAGGATGTACTATATACGGTTCGCCGGAATGACGGAACTGTCCCTCGTGAGCCTTTGACGCTATTTCGTACGCCTTGTCAAGCATGTCAACATCTTCCGCTTCCATGTGCTTTTCGGCAAGCGAGCGCAGGTCGTTGAACAGCTCGTCGGGAGATTTTGCACTGAGCTGCTCCTTAAGAGTCGCCTCGTCAATGCTGTCATCCTCGGGGATACTGTCAAAATCAGGCATTATTATTTTTTTCTTCTTTTCTTCTGCCATTTTCATTCACCGTTTCGGTAGTTTCTTATTCTTTCAAAAACAGGCGCATCGTCAAGATTAACCTTAACGCTTACCTCGGGAAGCGTCAGGCCTCCCTCCTCATCGCGCACAACCGTGCCAAGCTCAGTAAGAGCCTGAAGCGCGACGCAGACCTTTGCGTAATCCGACGCCTTAAGTCCTGTGCGGTGGCACAGCATTTCGCTGTCATAGCTCCATCTGCCGTGATTTCTGATGAATTTATATACGCCCGCGGTAAAGGCTCTGTCGGGAAGGATATCCGTATAGTCCCCTCTTTTACCGCTCATAAGGCTGTTGAAGCTTCTCATTGACGAGAACAGCTCATCCTCGTCCATGCTGTGAAGCTTTATGTTTTTTACAAGTATGCTCACTCTGAGCTGACCCATGTATTCGTTAGGCTCAAAGGCTGCGGCAACATCGACCGCATCGCCCGTTTCAAACGGAAATTCAAGCTGTGTCGTACGGAATTTAACCGCCGAAAGCGTTGTGCCGTCGCGTTTCAAGCCGATACGCAGATGCTTTCCTCCGCCGATGGGAGTAATCTCGGTAACCGTCATGTTGTAAAGTCCGAAAACGGGCTGCGGATTGCCTGCTCCGAAGGGTTCAAGAAGCTCTATTGTATTGAGTATATCGGCGTTAACATATGACGGATTGATTTTGAAATCAACAGTCTGCGTCGGGAACGGCATTTCAATGCTGTCGGCGTACGCATTGACCGCCGCTCTGAAGCCGTCGATTTTGTCGGGTTCAAGTCCCAGACCTGCCGCAAGAGTGTGTCCGCCGTAATGGGTCAGAATATCCGAGCAGCTGCATAAAGCGTCATAAAGGCTGAAGCCCTCAATGCTTCTGCCCGAGCCCTTGGCTTCGTCTCCGTCAACGGTAATTACGATTGACGGCTTGCCGTAAAGCTCAACAAGTCTTGAAGCAACAATACCGATTACACCGTCGTGCCAGCCCTCTCCGCTGACAACAAGCACGCTGCTGTACTGCCATTCGGGATTTAAATCTATCTGCTTAACGGCGTCGGTGAGGATTTCCTGCTCGATTCTCTGACGCTCGGCGTTATCATCGTTTATTTCATTGGCGAGGTCTGTTGCCTCATCGTAATCGTCGCAGAGAAGAAGCTGAATTGCTCTGTCAGCGGAGCCGATTCTTCCCGCGGCGTTGATTCTCGGTGAGATGCCGAACGCGACATTACCCGATTTTACCGTTTTTTCGTTAAGTCCCGCAACCTCGATAAGAGCCTGCAGACCTACACGGTCGGAATCTGCGATAAGGCGTATTCCTCTGCGCACAATCTCGCGGTTTTCGTTCATAAGCGGCATGACATCGGCAATGGTTCCTATCGCGGCTAAATCAAGGAAGCTTTCGGTAACCTCGTTTTCTCCGCCCTCAAGCGCGCATATTAATTTATATGCAACTCCGACTCCCGCATAGTCCCTGAATTCAAGTATACAGTCCGCGCGGTGGGGATCAACAACGGCGACAGCCTCGGGAAGAACATCTCCGGGAAGATGATGGTCTGTGACTATCATATCCATTTCAAGCTGTTTTATATACCGGGCCTCCTCAACGGCGCTGATTCCGTTATCAACCGTAATAATCAGTCTCGCGCCCATGCGGCTCATGCTGTCAATCGCGTTATAATTGAGACCGTATCCGTCAGTGTGGCGGTTAGGCACACAGTAAACAACATCCGCGCCCTGCATCTCAAGATAGGAATAAAGCAGGGTTGTTGCCGTAACTCCGTCGCAGTCATAGTCGCCGTACACAGCGATGCGCTCAAAATCGTCAAGAGCCTTCCTTATGCGCATAACAGCGGCATACATATCCGGGAAATCCAGCGGGTCCGCAGTCTCAGCCTGTGAAAAGCCGAAGAATTTCTCCGCTTCGTCGACGGAAGTGATTCCTCTTGCCGAGGCGAGCAAGGCGGCATAAGGGCTGATATTAAGCTGTTCCGCAATCATCGTCGCCTTTTCCTTGTCAAAGCTTTTGACTGTCCATTTTTTACGGCTCATTTCAACCACCGCCTTTCATAAAAATAATCTGTTTTATCTGTCGTATATTTCTTCAAGCTGCTGTACAGTGAAGTTAATGTCGAATTTTTCCAGTTTTTCTCCGTCGGCTTTCTTTTTCGGAGCGTCAAGCAAAGAGCTGAGCTTTTCCGCCCATTCAGACGCGGATTTATCAAGCGAAAAGAAATCAACCAATCCTGCATCCGCCGTTTTTGAAACAACGTCCGAAACAAGGCACTTAAGTCCCGCCGCCTGAGCCTCAACAAGAGAAAACGGAAGTCCCTCAAAAAGCGAGGGCATAAAGAAACAGTCACAGCATCCGAGAAGCTGAGGAACATCGGTGCGCACACCCGTGAATATCACGGTTCCGTCAAGTCCGAGCTGCGCTGATTTTGCCTTTATCTCATCCTCAAGCTCGCCTGCGCCGACCCAGATATACTGAAAATCGGAACGCAGCTTTTTAAGCTCGCTCATAACATCGAGGGCGAAGAAGGGATTTTTTACCGGGGAAATGCGCCCGACGGATATAATTCTGTGATTTACGGCCGGGACTCCGAAGCAGTCTTCAATATATCCGCTGTTTTCGTTTCCGACGCTGTATTTGTCTATGTCAATTCCGTTGTAAATAATTTTTGATTCTTTATTACCGTAGAAATATCTGCCCGCGGATTCGGAGCATGCAAGCAGCTCCGTTGACGATGAGGCAATCAGCCTTTTCATCACCCTTGCATAAGCTTTCTGAATCAGCACCTTTATTTTTCCCGACATACCCGACGGGCTGTACTGGGTTTTTGTAGTATGAGCATGGCAGATTCTCTTTTTCACTCCGGCTTTTTCCGCAAGGTAAAGCGTGATGCCGTTTAATAAATCCATATGTGAATGGACTATATCGTAATTACCGGTTTCAAGCTCTTTTTTTACGTTTTTTATATAAATCAGTTTTTTTCTGAGCGTATCCATGTCCCCTGCGTTAACTATGCGGATGCCGAGGTCGCGCACAGTCTGCTCATGAAGCGATTCAACGCCCTCGTCAATGGCGATAAGAACAGTAACATCGTATTTTTCAAGATTCAGCCTGCCGAAAACATTTACAAGCAGCGTCTCTATTCCGTTTGCGCTCAGTCCGTGGGAAAAAAACAAGAGCTTCTTTTTCACTTAAATCACTCCGATTGTGCTTCGTGTTTTTTGGAGACCGTCTCAAGAACCTCTGTCTTGAAATCGCCGAAAATTTTGTATCTTGTTGAGAAAATCACAAGTGAAATAATGAGGCATACCGGCGGAACAATAAACATAAGCGCGGAAATCGCATCCCGTGACGCCTGCGGCTGAATCACTGCAGCTGAATCGGATGTCACAACCTGATATTTCGTAAGTCCGAAGGAGGCATACATGATGATGCTCTGAATTGTATATGCCATTTTCTGCAGGAAGCCCTTCATTGAGAAGGTAAGGCTCTGATTTCTTGTTCCGAGCTTGTACTCGCCGTAGTCAACAACATCCGAAAGCATAACCGTCTGATTGACAAACATACTGCCCGTTCCGACTGAAGCAATAAGATAGCAGACGCCGAGGCCGTAAATATTCGCTCCGAAGCCGTAGCCGATAACAGCCATGCCGATGTAGCCCGCAATAGCTATTGAAAGAGAAAGCTTGTATGTCGAGCGGTTCGTCATTTTAAGCTTTGAGCATACGGGAATTACAAGAATGCCGAGAACCGAACCGATTGCGCCGAAAGTGTAGAAAACGGACTGATTGTCCCAGATATTTGCGACAGACTTGAAATAATAGTTGCTGATGCCCGAGGTCATGTAGTAGCCCGTATTTGAAATCATCGCAAAAAGCATGAAAACAAGAAGCTGGTCATTGTTCTTAATAACGCTTATCGCTTTTCTGAACGAGAATTTCTCGCCCGTGGGAACAGTATTGTTTTCCTTTGTTGACGCGACGCTTATTGCGGCAAACGCGACAAGAAGAAAGGCGCAGATAATCGCCCAGCTTCCCAGACCCGTTCTTATATCGCCCGAGGACATGCTTTCAAGACTGCTTTCGGACGACCTGCTGAGAGCGGCAACCATCTTGACTGTCAGAATACCGATTACGCCCTGACCGAGACCCGAAAACGCTCTCGCAATTGTTGAAATAAGGTTTCTGTCCTTTTCCTCGCTTGCAAAGGAGGGAATCATTGACCAGTACGGAATATCGGCAAGCGTGTTTGTCATTCCCCACAGAATATAGAAAACGGCAACATAAACATAGACAGCCTTTGAGCCTGCCACAACCGAGGGAGTGTTGAACATCAGTATCAGAACAATCGCGTTCAGAATGGTACCGCGAAGAATCCACGGTCTGTACTTACCCATTTTATGATTTGAAATATCAACTATTGAGCCCATCATCGGGTCGTTTATTCCGTCCCAGAGTCTTGCAAGCGGAGCAAGAACGAGAAGGAACCACGGACTGATTCCAAGCGCGTCGGTAAGATAGATGGAAAGATATGAATAGAAAAGACCGTAGCTGAGGTCAAGACCCGTTGCGCCTACGCCGTAGCCTATCTGTCTTATGAGCGGTAGTTTTTTACCCATAAAAATACCTGCTTTCAATAATACTCCATGATAATTAGTTATTTTATCACAAAAAATCATTTTTTACAATAGAAAAATGCGCCCTGAAATAAATCAGAGCGCACATTTTATTAAATTTTAAGCTGTATAGCCTTCAATTTCGATTTTTCCGATTGCAATTTCAAGAATATTCAGAGCGTCACTTGAATTGATGTTTCCGTCACCGTTTGTATCTGCGGCATAAAGAAGATCCTGTGTAGTAAGCTCGTTCTTCATCTCCGTCGCGTATTTGAGAACAATAAGAGCGTCGCTTGAATTAATCATTCCGTCTCCGTTAAGGTCGGGGAAGGCCTTCGGAATAACAACATTCGTTTTCATTTCAGCTCTGCAGTATATGCATTCGCTGTGCTTGAGACCTGTCTTATAGATTGACGGGCGTTCGTCGATAACCCACACGCCCTCCGTGTGACCGAAGGAGCGAATCGGTTCAGTGATAACATCTCCGCACTCGGTGCAGGTAAGATTGAAATAGCCCTTCTCCGTGCAGGTTGCTTCTTTTCCGACGGTTTTTTCTCTCTTGAAATGCGGGCAGGAAATCTCGAAGGGAAGAATATAACCCTCGCCGTATCCGTCAATACCCGCAACGTAAACCGCTGCTGTGCCGTGATTTATATTATTCTTGTAAACAATTCTGTAATCTCTGCCGGCTGTAACCTTGGCGCCGCTGTCAAGCATTACGGAAACAGAAGGCTTAAGTTCGCTTCCCGTGTAATCATACACCGTCTGTGAAAGCGAGGCTTCGCCGAGTGACAGATCCTTTATAAATGTGATTTTAGCATTCGGTACGGTTTTCTCGATATAGCCGGGAAGATATGTATTCTCCTCAGCGGTTGAGAAAACAGGCTTGTAACCGATTTCCTCAAATGCATCCTCTGCGATTGAGGTTGTATTTTTTGAAATTTTTACCTTTTCAAGGAAATAGCAGTTTTTAAAAGCCGCGGAACCGATTTCCTTTACGGTAAAGGGTATATCGATTTCAGACAGATAGGAACACTCGCTGAAGGTGTTGTCTTCAATTTTTTCGAGTCCCACGGGAAGAGTGATTTTTTCAAGAGCTGAGCATCCCGAAAATGCGCCCGCACCGATTGTATCAACCGAATCCGGAACAGCAAGCTCGGAAACGCCCGCACAGCCCTTAAATGAATTCTTTCCGATATATCTGACGGTTTCGGGAATAACGATTGTCTTAAGCTCGGCATGGTTTACAAAAACATCATCGGCAATTCCGATTACGGGAAGTCCCGCATACTGTGACGGGATAGCGATATTGTCAACCGTAATGCAGTGATAGCCTACAACCTCGTATGCTTTTCCGTCCTCTGTGCGTTCAAAAGCAAGGTCGTTTGCGGCAACCTTCTTTATTTCAAACAGAGCGTTCTGAGTTGTAAGTCTGTCCTTTATCTTTACTCTGTCGGCATTTGCGGCATTGGTAATGGCAAGGGAGATTTCAGACTGTCCGCCGACAGCCTTTGACTTGACATAGAATTCAATAACTGCAAAAGTGCCTTTGAAGCCGAAGTTGTTTGAGCCCGCGAGAGACCACAGAACCTTTCCGGCTGTATTATGGCTTTCCGAGAAAGCTCTGCCATCGGTCTGAGACATAATTGCGCTCGTCAGCTCGCTGCCGTTCTCAACACTTATAATCTCAAGCTTGGAAGCTTCGTAGCTGAGTACCATATCCATCGACGCAACAGTACTGAGTGCCGACGGAAAATAAACCGTCGCCGTTACAGTCTCGCCCTGAAGATAGATTTCCTTATCCGTTTTTACGGCAATATCTGCGTCTGCTGCCGCGGGACTTATTGCAAAAATACCGACGGCAAGAACAAATACAAGCATCAGCGAAATAACCTTTTTAAAACGACTGTTCAAATTACATCACCTTTCCTGAATAAATATATACATGAGCATTGTATTATATAATCGCTTAATTGTCAAATTAATAATTTCTTAACCGTTTCACCTTATCTGAACAGGTTCGCAAAGAAATCACAGATTTTTCTGATAAAAATCATAAATCCCGAGGGCTGTTTTTCATGAACCTTCAGCTCATCAACGCTGAAAACCTCATATGTTATATCAGCCGCAGCGCTTTCATAAAGAAGCGCGATTCTTCCGTCAGACAGCTCGGTAAGACATGAATAAACATAAGTAAGATTTTCGGTGTTGTCAGTTACGTTATAGCCGTATTTCCAGTCAACCTTATTGTTTTCATCAACAAGACCGATTCTTACACTTCCGAGCTTTCTTGTCTTTACTGCGGGGTAAGCGGCAATAACAGCCCTCTTTCCGTCAATAAGACCCGAATAATTTATAAACGATACCATGCAGTTCGACGTGTATTTCAGTTCCCTGTCCTTCTCATATTTACTCCATGTTACGCCGCCGTCAGTGCTGTCGGTATAGCTTATTCTGTTTGCAGTGTTTCTCGAATACATGCGTATTACTCCGTCATACAGCTCAACAATCTGAGACTCCGAGCTTTTTCCCGAGGTGCCGACCCTTTCGGCACGTTCGCCTCTGCTCCATGTTGCGCCGCCGTCGTCGGAATAAATCACGCTTGTATACTCGGTTCCCTTGTTGTTGTCGTATATGGCGAACATTACGCGTTCCCTGCCGTTGTAATCAAACGCAAAACCTCTGCCGGGACAGACTGCCGTAAATCCGCTTGAATCAATACTGTCATTGAGAATAACGGGCTTTGACCATGTTTCGCCGCTGTCTGTACTTGTTCTGAGCCATGTGTAAAATGCGGGATAAAGCTTTACGGGAGAATAAGCGTAGAAAACATTAGCCTGCGTTTTGCTGTCAGTCAGCTTTCCGTCGGTGCCGATTGTATTTATCATGACCTTTTCGGGCGCGCCGTTTCTGTTAACATAAAGATTGTACTCACTGTCAACACAGTAGTCCTTATAGCTTTCGCCGTCGCTGAATTTCAGCACAGGCGCATATTCGCCGCTGAAATCGCCGATATAATACGGATAATGCTTCTTATCAAGCTCGGTGCTTTCCATAGCCTCGCCCGTTGTCATATCGCAAAGCGCCATTTTACCGTCGATATATCCGTTCTTGCTTTTGCCTGCCGTAGGACAGCCGATATACGCGGTACACGCGTCAACCGCGAGGTAAAGCTTTCCCGTTGAATCTGCGGCAACCGCGCTGTCGATAAACGAAGCGCTTGCCTTTACAACGGAGGTATCGTTGTCCTCATCAACATCGGTGAAATTGTTCACCTTGTTCGGCTCGGACCATGTTTTTCCCATATCGTCGGAATATCTGACAACAGTATCGATATTGGACGGCGAATCGGTACCGTGACCGTACCGGGCATCCGCCGAAGCTACGATTCTGCCGCTTTTAAGCGTTATGATTGCGGGTATTCTGAAAAGCTCGCTTCCCGCAGTACCGGATTTAAAAGGCTGTTCCATATTATCACCCTCCGCTGACGAATATACCGTTCCAAGAGTAAAAACCATTGCCGCTGCCATAATCAGAGATATTATTCTTTTTATCATCACAGCTGTCTCCTCCGCATTTTTTATTAATTATACTTTACAACGGTACCGTTTGTCAATTGCCGCGGCGATTATAATATTAATATATATCGTTTATAATACAAATATATATCATTGACTTAATTATAAAACGGTGTTATACTTTTTCTATATTGCCTGTTTGGAGGTATTTCTATGGCTCGTCCTGAAAATAACAAGAATTCGCAGAACGCCCCGGCTGAAAAAAGCGGTTCCGGCAAGCTGAAAATAATAATCGCGTCACTGGTTGTTATCGCAATTGTCGTTTCGGCAATAGCGGTTATTGCCGGTTCTCTTAAGAAAAATCCCGCTGAAAAGACAGACCCGTTCCTCGCCGTTGCAGCCGAATCAAAAAAGGCTGATGTCAGCGACCCGAAGGTTCAGGCTCTTTCGGCAGTTCATACAACAGTTTTCGGCACAAATTCGCTGGAGCTTCACGGCTCGATTGCCGACAATAACATCGACCTTATCGCACAGTACGGCAAGGACCTGCTTTCCTCATCCGTTTACTATTCATTCGGCGACCATACGGAAGCGGTTCTGCTCGACGCTCAGTACCTTCAGTATGACGGCGGCGACAGCGTTACCGTTGCCTATCCCGCTCCCCTTCTGAGCGATTCAAAGAACATAGTCGCGGCAATAAGAAGCGATTTTATTTCGCTTTTCCCCGACCTTTCAACAACTCCGCAGTTCTACAATGTTATCGGAAGCGACATTAACGGCAGCATTCAGACCGCTGCTACGGCAATAAGCAATAAATATCTCGATTTTGAATCAATCGCAAGCGTTTTCAATTCCAACAAAACAGTTCTTGCACAGTTTTTCTTCGGCACGAAATACAGCGGCTCAATGCCCGATTTTGATGTACTGTATAAAACAGCGGCGGACTTCATTATCAACGGACTTTCCGAGGATTCGCTGACAGTCACGGTAAGCGGAAGCAAGAAGCTGCTTACATATTCGATAAAGGGAAATATGGTTCCCGTTACAACGGAGCTTATCGAATATCTGAAAGCAAACCCGACGGCAAAGCTTACGCTCGGAAACGACTTCTACGAAAAGCTTCTGACAAGCCTCAATGCCTATATCGGCAAATACGCTGATTCGAAGGACGGTTCGGCGCCTGCTCCTGCAGATTTCAGCGGAACAATCGTCACCGAAAAGGGCTTCATTACCGAAATCAGTATCGGAAATATCAGTCTTAAAACAAAAAATATCAACAGTGCAAAGGTCAGTTCTTCGTTCTACGATCAGGTTAACTCAAGAGCGCAGAAGAAGACCGAAGTAAAAGACAAGGACAGCATGCTCGCGTTCCTTCAGAGCAGCGTTGTTCCCAAAGCAAATCAGGCAAAATCAAAATCACAGCAGTCCGTACAGACTGCAAAGCTTCAGAATCCGCAATAACAGGAGTAAAAAATGAAACTGATTACAGCTTATCTTTCAAAATTCAAATTGAAAATGATAGTGGTAATTCTCTGCCTCATCGGTGAAGCCGCAATGTGCCTCGTTTCCCCGTATCTTATCGGAAACCTTGTCAATGTCGGCATTCAGCAGCAGGGTTTTGAGGACAGTTACCCTGTAATCATCAGCCGCAACGCTTTCGCACTGTTTCAGGACATTCTTCCCGAGGATAAGTGCGCCGAGCTTTACGGACTTTATTTCAGCAGCAGACAGACTCCCGGTTATCTTGACGAAAAGTACACCTCTGACAGAGAGTGCTATTACATTAAGGAGAATGCCGATACCGGAAAGGCGGAGGAAATATATCAGAATTCCGTGCTTGCCGCAATAAGCGCGGTCCGCGGAGTTGAGGGCTTTGACAGCTACGATTACGACTCGCTTGTAAAGGAGATTTCTCTTACCTCGCTTTATGTTTATGAAAACTCGGTTCAGCTGACCGAGGAGCAGAAGGCGGACTTTTACCGAAAAGCCGAAAACGCAGGCAAGGCAGTCAAAATGCAGGCGGCTTCAATGCTTCTGCCGTATGTCTATGAGGATGCGGCGGTTGACTGCGAAACAATTCAGAACGGCTACATGGTAAAAATCATGGTTGAAATCATCGGTGTAACAGTTCTGCAGTTCATCTTTGCCATGATTTCGTCAAAATGCATTTCGGGGGTTTCCTCGCAGACTGAAAAGAACATGCGCCTCGACCTGCTGAGACACACATCAAAATTCACCGACAAGGAGCTTATAAAATTCCCGCCCGAAAGTCTTTCCTATGTCACCACAAGCGGCGTCGGTCAGATAGGCATGTCGCTTAATTACGGCATAAAAATGCTGATTTACGCTCCGATTATCGCAATTTTCGGCAGTATTATCACATTTATGAAAAGCGCGGTTTTCGGCTGTCTGATTCTTCTGGGCGCGGTTCTGATTGTGCTTGCAATCATTCTGATTTACAAATTCACGGTAAACAAATACTATTACATGCAGGAACAGTATGAAAAATATGTAATGTCTGTTTCCGTTAATCTTAAACAGCTTCTGACGCTCAGGACATCAAATGCGCAGAAAAACGAGGAAGCAAAGGTCAGTCTGCTCTCAAAAGAGGTTTTCAGAAACGAAAGCTTTGTTATGAAGGCTGTTCTTATCGCGCTCAGCTCCATTAACCTTGTAACAAATATCGTCACAGCCATCGCCATCGCAATCGGCGGTGAAAACATGTTAAGCTCCGAGCTGACGGCAGGCAACATCATCACATATCTGCAGTACACGATTATTACGATTACCGCGTTTATGATGATTGGCGCAATGATTGTCTTCGCGCCAAAGGCGCTTGTTGCACTGAGCGACATCAACAGAATTTATTCACTCGTTCCCGCCGCGGACAGTTACGGCACAGTCCCCTCACCCGTGGCTGTCAACAGCTCATTAAGCTTTGAAAACGTTAGGCTTTTCGAAAACTCGGCAGAGGTCAGCTTCAGCATAAAGCCGAACACCGTTACGGTTCTTACAGGCAAAACGGGTACGGGTAAATCAACGCTTATAAAGTGTCTGCTGAGACAAAGCAGGCAGTTTTCGGGAAACATATACCTTGACGGAAAGCCGCTTGAGGATTTTGACGGCTCATATCCCGGAAAGCTTATTTCATACGCCGAAAGTACGCCCGTGCTTTTCTCCCGCCCAATCAGAAGCAACATGCTGCTTCACGGTGCGCCCGACGACGATGACGCTCTTCTCAGTGCGCTTGAAAAAGCCGAGTGCGGTTTTGCTGTCGGCTGTGCCTACTACCTTGATACAGTGCTTTCAAACAGCGGCGAAAAATTCAGCGGCGGTCAGCGAAGCAGACTTTCAATTGCGGGCGCAATAGCCAAGCAGGCGGGCTTATACATCTTTGACGACTGTCTTACCTCTGTTGACGAAAACGTAAGGCAGAAGATTTTTGACAACATCTGCGCTCTGAAAAAGGACGCGGCGGTAATTATTGTCGCGCAGAATATCAGCGGTATGGAAAAAGCAGACAGCATTGTCATGCTCACTCATGACGGCGTCCGTCAGGGCAGCTTTGATGAGTTTGCCGGAAAATCCGCTTTAACGGAAAGGCGGGTGTGAATTATGGCATCGAAGAATTCGGTTTTCAAGGTTCGCTTTGACGCCTCAAGCAAAGAATACAATTCAAAATTCGGTCTGAAAACAGCAAAATTCGTGTGCGGTCAGATGAAGCCTTACGGATTGAAAATAGCGCTGTTCACGGTCTGCACAGTCCTGTTTTCCTACACCTATGTCAAAATCCCCCGTGTACTCGGTCAGATAATTGATGTCTACACCTCAGCGATAATATCGTCGGTTATCAAGGGCGCCGAAAACATAGATATTCCCAAGCCCGTGTCACTCCTTCTCTACGCGGCGGCATTTCTGCTGCTGAACACGGTATTTTCAGCCCTGCAGGGCATTATTTCCTCGGGTATTTCATCATCATATGCGGACAGTCTGAGGAATAAAATCTTCGCAAAAATCGGGCGTATTTCTATCTCATACACCGATGTCGCTTCCAAGAAGCACATCATGGATGTGGCAACGGAAAGCATAGACGCATTCAATCAGAGCATCAACCTTATCATCACACAGGTATTTTCGGCTGTAATAATGATAATCGCCATCATCGCAACGGTTGTAACCATTGACCCGATTGCCGCGCTTGCAATGTCGCTTATTATCCCCGTTCAGCTTCTGCTTCAGTATATTCTTGATACAGCGGAAACAGGCATAGGCAAAAAAGCAATCAACAGTCAGACCACGGAGTCGACGGATATCCGCGAGCTTTTCAGCGGACTTAAGACAATCCAGGTTTCGGGAAGAATGCCCGAAATTCTTGATGAAATTGAAAAAGCCGAAGGCGAAAAGGCTTCGGGCATGGCATCGGCAAGATTTTTCTCGTTTATTTCAAACAACTCCTCCGACCTGCTTCTCGGTCTTGAAATCGCTGTTATTTCCCTTATCAGCGCATTCAGAATCAACGAAGGAATATTTACAATAGGTACGCTGCTTACAATTATTATTTATGTAAGAAAGTTAGGCAATCCGATTACGCAGCTTGCGTCGTTTTCATCGGTAAGCGCAACTCTTGCCGCTTCATCGGCAACAATCATGGAATTTCTTGACGCTCCCGAGGAAAAAAAGGAAGGCAAAGAAGCTTCTCTCCCCGAAAAGAGCGACGATATAGTTTTTGATAATATAACATTCACTTATCCCAACACGGTAAAGCCCGTAATCAGCAATATGAACGTACGGGTTCCGTCGACGGGAATAACGGCTGTTTCGGGCTTCACGGGAGCAGGCAAGACAACAATAATCAAGCTTATTCTCAGACTTTACTCCCCTGACAGCGGCGAAATAAAATATTCTGGAATCAACATTGAGGATATTCCCCTTGATACATACCGCGGACTTTTCTCGGTAATCAATCAGGAGGCTACTCTTTTTGAAACCACAATAGCGGAAAATATCGCTTTCCCCGAAACGGAATTTGATATTGAAAAGATAAAGAAGGCGGCAGAACAGTCGGGTGCTGATGAGTTCATCTCGAAGCTTAAGGACGGTTACGATACGGTATTCACCGCCGAGCCGCAGAATATTTCCAACGGTCAGACACAGCTCATACTGATTGCGCGGGCGCTGTATAACCGCTCGAGGTTCATCATTCTTGACGAAGCAACCTCGTTTGTTGATACGGAAACGGAAGAAAAGGTTTCCGACGCAATGAAGGAATGTGCAAAAACCTGCGGAGTAATCATTATTTCTCATAAGAATTCCACAGTTAAAGACGCGGACAATGTAATAACACTGTAAAAGCCCGGCGAAAACCGCAGCACCTGCGGTCGTTCGCCGGGTTAGATTTTATCTGAAATCCAACTCACTGCGCGAGCCGAAAGAAATGCACAAATTGGTATTTGCCGCAGTACCTGCGGTCGTTCGCCGGGCTGGCGATAATCAGATTTCCGGCGCCCTGCGCGAGCCGTAAGAAATGTACAAATTGGTATTTATCGAGCTGAATTTTTGATGTTGCACTTGATATTATAATTCGCCGGGCATCCCCTGCAAGGGGAATGTCACGAAGTGACAAGGGGTAGGACCGCCGAATGGCGGTGGAGGG
>JAZUDP010000204.1:0-7537 GCA_045639705.1 Acutalibacteraceae bacterium | reverse complement strand
TAACGCCGTGCTGACCTAAAGCAGGACCAACCGGGGGAGCCGGTGTTGCTTTGCCGGCAGGGATCTGAAGCTTAATTAAGCCTACAACCTTCTGAGCCATTTATTTGCACCTCCAAAATAATGTGGTTCGGCGGAGCAATTTAAAGAAATTTTTGCTCCTCCCACGGGGAGCCGAAGCTCCATACCCTCGGAACGAGGATATATAAAATAGCGCGAAGCTAATTTATCTCGTATAACTTTTAATCAGTCGGCAAGGGGCTCTACCTGATCAAGCTCAAGCTCAACCAGAGTTTCCTTACCGAACAGGGCGGAAACCGTAACCTTAACCTTGTTGTTATCAAGATCGATTTCCTTAACTGTACCTGTGAAACCTTCAAAGATTTCGTCGGTGATGTTGACTGTATCGCCAACCTCGTACTTGACTTCGACAACCTTCTTTTCAACGCCGAGCTTGTAAACCTCTTCCTCTGTAAGGGGAATGGGCTTGCCCTCGGGACCTACAAAGCCTGTTGCGCCTCTTGTGTTGCGGACAACGAGCCATGCTTCGTCGCTGATTTTCGGCATATCGTTATCGTCAAGAAATGTTGCAATTTTAACCATAACATAACCGGGGAAAAGCTTGCGTTCAACCTCACGGGTTTTGCCGTCCTCACGAACGTCGATGACGGTTTCCATGGGAATACGAACTTCAAGGATTTCGTCCTGCATTCTACGGTTTTCGGCAACCTTGAGAATGTTTGATGCTACTTTGTTTTCGTAGCCTGAATAGGTATGGACAACATACCATCTGGAGTCATTAGACATTGCTTTTCCTCCGTATAGCCTGAATTATTTAGCAGCTTCGGTAGCAGCCTCTGTTGCAGCCTGAGTTGCGGCTTCTGTTGCTGCTTCGGTAACAGCCTCAGCGGCTGCAGCCGTTGTGTCCTCTGCAATTTCGCTGGCAGAAGTTGTTGTCTTGCTGTTTTCAGCAACCTTGCGAAGACCCTTGATTCCCTGTGTAAGACCAAGGTCAACAAGGAAAACAACTACACCGATGATTGCGATGCAGACGATAGTAACAACAGTTCCCTTGAGAACTTCCTTTGCACCGGGCCATGTAATCTTCTTGACTTCACCCTTAAGGTCCTTCCAGTAACGCTTGACAGCCTTACCTATACGCTGGAAGATATTGCCTTCCTTAGCCTTCTTTGACTTTTTGGAAGCCTTTTCCTTTTCGGCCTTTGCAATCTTCTTTGCTGCTTCGGAATTTTCTTTGTTAGCCATAAGTTCTTCCTCCCAGCTTACTTTGTTTCCTTATGGAGAGTATGCTTCTTGCAGAATCTGCAGTACTTGTTCATCTCCAACCTGTCAGGTGTGTTCTTCTTGTTTTTCATTGTGTCATAGTTGCGCTGTTTGCACTCTGTGCAAGCAAGTGTTACCTTAACTCTCATTTTCGGCACCTCCGTTTATCCGGTTTTCCCGGGATTTTAAGCCTCCCTCGCACGGAACCCACACCTCGTAAGTTCCAAAAAGAGGGCGCAAAAAAATAGCCCTCTACAAGAGGTACAGCTATTTTAGCAGATTATTCAACTTTTGTCAACACATTTTTTTGATATATTTTCTGCGAAACCCTTGATTTTCAAGGGCTGCACAGTATTTAGGGCAGCAAATGCGAATTGAACACAAAATAGTGTGATAAAATTTGATGCAGGGCTTATTTTTCCAATGCAAAAATTTGAAAACGGGGTCAATCTGCCGCTGTTCCTGCGGTCGAACGCCGTGAGAACGGCAAGCAGAAATGAACAAATTATAATTTGCGGAGGTTCTCCGCCGGCTCGCGCAGGGTAACGGAATTCTGATTATCGCCTACCCGGCGAACGACCGCAGGTACTGCGGCGTCAGACTTTTCTCAAACCTTTCGGATAGTGATTTTTTGCGGTTCCGCCGACTGCCTTTGCGCCGCCGAGGGAACAGCCCTCAACGGTGACAACGGCCCAGCCGTTTTCACACCGGCACGGGATTGTATTTCCCTTAAGATAGCTGTCCGCTTCGTCGGCGGTCAGCTCGATTTTCCGTCTGAATTTTTCGCCCATTGCCATAAAGAACTGATGATGGGGCTGAATGTAGTTTTTCTTAACCGTGCCTACGGTTACGCCGCATGAAAAAGCGATGCCCTGCGGCACGGAGAAATCGGAGTCAAAGTAAACGATGTTTTCCTTATATTTCTTTACGCATTTTCTGTCGTAATCCGTCAGTGTTTCGTCGAGGAAATCAAAGACGGTTTTCTGTTCGTTTTTCGGGATTTCCTCAAGAGCTGTTTTACGCTTCGGAACAATTCCGCTGCCGTCTGTTTTTTTCATCAGAGCCATAAACTGTCCCTCGCCCTTTGAAATGTGCGGATAAAACCGGCGGCAGAGGTTAATATTTTCCGTTTTGCAGCCGTCAAAGCTTATTCCGTCGGCAGTGTGATTCCTGACCTTTTCGCTGACGGGAACAAGAGTAAATTCGGGATGCTCTGCGAGGAAGCTGTCTATCAGCATTTCGTTTTCATCAAGTGAAAAAGTGCAGGTCGAATAAAGCAGACAGCCGCCCGCTCTGACAAGCGAATTGATCTGAGACATTATTTCTTTCTGTCTTTCGGCGCAGTGCCTTACGTTTTCGGGACTCCACTCTTTCACTGCGGTTCCGTCCTTGCGGAACATGCCCTCGCCCGAACACGGCGCGTCAACAACAACGAGGTCAAATTCCTCGCCGAAAAGCTCCGAAAGCCTTCCGGCGTCGGTGCAGGTTGTGATGACATTACGGAAGCCGAGACGCTCCATGTTGCCAGTAAGAATTTTGCAGCGGGACGGGATTATCTCGTTGGAAACAAGAAGTCCGCCGTCAAGCCCCGCGGCAAGCTGTCCCGATTTTCCGCCCGGAGCGGCGCAGAGGTCGAGAATTTTCCAGTCGGGCTGAATATCGACGCAGGAGACCGGACTCATGGCGGCAGGCTCCTGAACGTAAACCATACCTGCGTGATGACAGGGATGGTTGCCTATGCCGTCATAGCTGAAATAGTATGCGCCGTCTGCAAACGGGATTTTTTCACCGCCGAAGGGATTGATTTTTTCAAAATCCTCTTCACTGATTTTTTTTGTATTTATTCTGAACGCGCGCACGGGCGGCTCGCTGTAGGTTTTAATAAAAGCCTCATAATCGCCGCCGAGAAGCGTTTTCATTCTTTTTTCAAATTCATCCGGGAGCATAAAACGGTTCCTTTACAAAAGATTTGATTCAATGTTGAACATGCAGATTGCAAGTGCGGCAATGCTTGCGGTTTCGGTACGCAGAATGCGCTTGCCGAGTGAAACGATTTCTCCGCCTGCGGCAACGGCTTTTTCTATCTCTTCCTTTTCGTAGCCGCCCTCGGGACCGATAAAGATGCCGACGGTCATGCCGGGCTTTATCTGTTCCATTTTTTCTTTCATCACCGCCATGCTGTCGGCGCATTCGTAGGGAACGAAAAGAACATCGAAATCCTTCGCGCAGTCAAGCGCTGCCCTGTAGCTGAGAACATCGTGTATTTCGGGAATCAGCATCCTGCCCGACTGCTTTGCGGCGCTCTCGGAAATCGACTGCCAGCGTGCGGTTTTGGACTTCTTCTTTTTATCGTCAAGCTTAACAACGCATCGGGTCATTTCAACGGGAACTATTTCACTTACGCCGAGTTCAACAGCCTTCTGAATAATAAGCTCCATTTTGTCCGCCTTCGGCAGGCCCTGAAAAAGAACAAGCCTTACGGGCAGCTCAGTGCTTGAAAGCTGACCCTCAAGAATGTCCGCGGTTATCATTTCGTCACTTACGGAGCTTACGGCGCAGCAGTAGCTTCCGCCGTTTCCGTCGTTGGCGATGAATTTCTCTCCGGGTTTCATTCTCAGAACATTTTTGATGTGGTTAACATCGTCGCCGGTAACGGTTACGGTGTTTTCCGTAATATTATCGGGCGAAACAAAAAAATGAAACATAAAAAATCTCCTAATCCTTTTATAAATTGTATTATAGCATCCGGAAATGTCAATTTCAATCGGATTGAAAGTTATTTTGTACAAAAGAAGAAAATGGTAATGCTTACCGGATGACTGTTATGCTTCTGTACGGCTTGACTTGAAAATATGTATAATGTATAATATTTATATAATTTTCCGGAGGTATATCTGATGAAGAAAAAATTATTATCCGTTCTGCTCTGTATCGCCATGCTGCTTCCCACAGCCGCGCTGCCTGTTTCCGCATTTTCTTTGGATAAAGCGCAGACCGCTGTTACGGCGGTAAAAAAGGGCGGTTATCCGATGAGCAGCGTTGCCGCAATTCTTTCGGGAATATATCAGATAAACAAGGCGGTTAACCATATTATAGGTATACCCCTTCTTACAGAGGAACAGATGGTTATTACGGTTGACAACACGATTCAGGGTATTGTCAACGATATAAAAGAAGAAAAGGGCGTTGATTTCGGAGAGGTTATCGCCATGCTTCCTCAGCTGAACAGAAGCGCGGAGGTTATTACCTCGGGTCTGCTTGTCGATATTCCCGTTCTGCAGGGTATGCTGAAGGGGGTTGCTCAGCTGCTGAGAGCGAGGGACAAGACGACACTTGCGACGCTTGTCGGAATGTTCAAGGTGTGGCTCGGAATAGTTGACGAATGTCAGCTTCTGCTTACACCCGTTGAGAACCTGCCCGGAGTATACAGATTTGAAGCCCTTGTTACCTACCGCGACGGCAGGCAGGAGCTTTGCACAACAGATATACTCTTTGATTCAAACGCAAACGAGATTGTCGGCGCGGACGGTAAGCCCGCCGTTCTCGGCTTCAGCATGGACCTTGACCAGATGTATACATACACAGGCGTAAATGTATGGCAGCGCAAATTCGGCTTCTGCATGGAGTACGACCTGTTCTGCTTCCTTACTCCGTATATAATGAATTATGTTACACAGAGAATCAAGTTCGTTTACGACGGCAGAGAGTGGATGTGCCAGATATGGAAGGGTACATATTTCATCACAAACGGCGGTGAGGTAGGTTTCTATACACGCCCGCTCGGCAGCATAGGCACATTCTATAAATGCATCGACGACGAGGACATGATGGAAATGTCCCTGAGCGTTTATCATAAGGATGAGCTTCTGTTCAGCCGTGAACCGGTAAAGCACTGGTGGGTTACGGGCTTTGAGGTTGACAACGTGTGCTATGCGCCCGTTACGCTTACTCTTGTCTCCACAATCACAATGAAGGACGCGGATATGCTTAAGGCCTTTACAAAGGCACTTGATAAAAAAGCGCTGTTCCTTGACTATGAGGTCAACGGTCTGAATGTAACAATTACATGGTAAAAAACAATGCAGATTGCCTCCTGCTTTTTGCGGGAGGTTTTCTGTTGAAGAAGCGGTATGCTCATTCTGAAGCAGAACGGGGAATACTGTAGTTGATGAGACTTCGGCAGTTTTTTAAAAGTTAAAAATTTTTAAAAATTTTTGAATTCAGGGGTTGACATATACGGTTAATTAGTGTATAGTATGTGCATGCTTTAAACTTTTAAAGCTTTAAAACACTAAAGCGAATCAAAAATCCGGGGTGGTTACTATGACAAGTACAATGATTATTACTCTTTGCCTGATTGTCTGTTTCTTTTCACTGATGATAGGCATAGGCGTCAAATCAAGAAAACACGCAACCGATGTTAACGGCTTTGTTCTCGGCTCCCGTTCGGTAGGACCGTGGCTCAGCGCCTTTGCATTCGGTACATCATATTTTTCAGCGGTTATATTCGTAGGTTACGCGGGTCAGTTCGGCTGGAATTTCGGTCTTGCATCCACATGGATAGGACTCGGAAACGCGTTCATCGGTTCGCTTCTTGCATGGAGCATCCTCGGCAGACGTACGCGTATCATGACTCAGCACCTTTCCTGCAAGACAATGCCCGATTTCTTCGGCGAAAGATTCGGCTCGAAGGGTCTGAAGATAGCCGCATCGGTTATCACCTTTGTTTTCCTTATTCCTTACACAGCCTCGCTTTACAACGGACTTTCAAGACTTTTCTCAATGGCGTTTGACGGTGTTGATTACGCTGTATGTGTAATCATTATGGCTGTTCTCACAGGTATTTATGTTCTTATCGGCGGCTACATGGCAACTGCAATCAATGACTTTATTCAGGGTCTGATAATGCTTGTCGGTATTGTAGCGGTTATCGCGGCGGTACTCAACGACAACGGCGGCTTCATGGCAGCGACGGAAAAGCTTGCAACGGGCGAAAACGGCGGCTGGGAGTTTGCCTCCTTCCTCGGACCTAATCCCGTTTTCCTGCTGTTCGTTGTTCTTCTTACCTCTCTCGGCACATGGGGACTTCCCCAGATGGTCGGCAAGTTCTATGCAATCAAAAACGAGGATTCAATCAAAAAAGGCACAATCATTTCAACACTTTTCGCAATCGTAGTTGCGGGCGGCTGCTATTTCCTCGGTGGCTTCGGAAGGCTTTACAATGTTGATGTCGCAGCGGAAGGCTTTGACGCGGTTATTCCCAAAATGCTTTCAACACTTTCTCCTGTAATCATCGGTATTGTTATCGTGCTTGTTCTTTCAGCTTCCATGTCAACACTTTCCTCACTTGTTCTGACAAGCGGCTCCACAATCACACTTGACTTCATTGCTCCTCTTTCGAAGAAGAATCTTGACGAAAAGAAAAAGATGCTCATAATGAGAGTGTTCATTGTAGTATTTATCGTAATTTCGGCAATTATTGCAATCAAGCAGGCGACAAACAAGAGCATGTTTATCGCACAGATGATGGGCGTTTCATGGGGCGCACTTGCAGGCGCATTCCTTGCACCGTTCCTGTACGGTCTGTACTTCAAGGGTACAACAAAGGCAGGCGTTATCGCTTCCTTTATTTTCGGCGTAGGTCTTGAAACAATCCAGCTCTTAATTTCTCTCGGCGCATTCTCATTCCCGGAGGGTTCGGTTCTTGCGTTTGTTTTCACAAACTCACTGTACTCAGGCGTATTCGCAATGGTCGGCGGTCTGATTATCGTTCCCGTTGTCAGCCTGATAACAAAGAAATCAAAGCCGGCAAATGTTGAAGAAATCTTTGTATGCTACAACGATACAAAGACCGTTGAAATCACAGACAGTCTCGGCGACTGATAATATAGATCATAGGGATTGCCGCATTTAGATGCAGAAAGCGTTTTCTTCGACCCGAAGTTGTATGAGATACTGCGAGAGGGCGAAAAAAACGGTTAGAAAAAGCTTTATATAATACAAAACTATTTTAAACTTAAAAGCAGTTTTAAGATTATCAAACTGATTGATTTTTCTTAAAACTGCTTATTATTTATTGTTTGCTTTTTCGGTCTGCGCTAAAGGGCGGCGCAAATTAGGGATAAATCGTCTGAAAACGCATCTTTCAGCGAATAACTGCTTCAAAAGCGGGCAACATACGTCAGTATGCTGCCCGCTTTTTCATTGTTCTTCATCTGAAATCTGTTGTTTTCAGATACGGAGTAGTTTTGAATGA
>JAZUDP010000203.1:0-13858 GCA_045639705.1 Acutalibacteraceae bacterium | reverse complement strand
GGCATCTCCCCCCAACAATTCGGATTCAGAATAAAATTGCTTTTGCAAATGGCATTATCCGAAACGGAGGACTGATTATGACAATTTTAGACACGCTTTTTGAAAGCTATCCCGCATTTGCAGGCTGTAAGGCTGATATTGAAGCCGCCTGTGCAATGCTTATAAACTGTTACAAAACCGGTAAAAAGGTGCTTGTCTGCGGCAACGGCGGCTCGGCTGCCGACAGCGAGCATATCGTGGGCGAGCTGATGAAGGGCTTCAACCTCAGACGCCCCATGCCCGACGAAATGAAAAAGAAATTCGCGGGCTTTGAAAACGGTGAGCATATTGCCGATACGCTGCAGATGCCGCTTCGCGCGATTTCTCTTGTCAGCCATACGGGGCTTATGACGGCGTTCGGCAACGACTGCGACGCCGACCTGATTTTTGCGCAGCAGGTACTCGGCTTCGGAGATGAAAACGATGTTCTTATCGCACTTTCAACCTCGGGCAACTCAAAAAATGTTGTCTGCGCCGCCGAGACTGCAAAAGCTCTCGGACTTAAGGTGCTTTCGATAACGGGCGGAAAGGACAGTAAGCTGTCTGCAGTTTCAGATATTACGGTTAAGCTTCCGAAGTTTACTCCGTTTGAGGTGCAGGAGCTTACGCTTCCTGTTTATCACGCACTCTGCGCGGCGGTTGAAGCAGAATTTTTCGAGGCGTAATATGGAGCATTCATACAGGAATTTCAGAGACATGGGCGGACTTGTCTGCAAAGACGGAAGCCGTATAAAGAAGGGCATGATTTTCCGCTCGCCCGTACTGAATACAGAGAATAAATCGGATATAGATTTTCTTGAAAGCCTCGGGCTTGACTGCATTATTGACCTGCGTAGCGACGAGGAAATAAAGGAGCGTCCCGACCCTGCGGTAAAAAACTGCGAATACATACACGCGCCTGCCTTTGACGGAAGAAAATATAAATATATCGTCGTCACAAAAATGGGCAAGCTCCGCTGTATATCGCTTAAGGGTAAGCGCAAGGCTGAACTTAAGCAGAACAAGCTTGATTCTTATGCCGAAATGCCGTTCAGCCATGCATATGATGAAATATTCAGGGCTATGGACACAGGAAAACGCTTTGATTTCCACTGCACCGAGGGCAAGGACAGAACGGGCATAGCCGCTTTTCTTATCGAGCTTGCGCTCGGCAGAGACGAAAAGGAAATCAGAAAGGAATATCTGCTTTCCAACGAATACAGACCCAACAAGGACAGGTCATGGATAAAATTTCTCGGCGTACCGAAATCGCTGATTGAGGATATTGCTTTCTGCGAGTCCACCCATGACGAGCTTCTAACGCTTTCGGAGAATGAAATACTGAAAAGATACGCAGATTTTGATGAATATCTTGAAAAGGAATTCGGCGTAACCGCTGAACGCCGTGAAAAATGGCGCGGAATTTATCTTGAAAGAGGCTGATTAAAATGCTTTGGAACGGTTTTGAATGTGACGAATTTGAATTTGAGGGACACAGGGCTTATGTCGTTCTGCCGAAAGTAAAGCGTGAGAATCCGACCCTGCTCGTAAAAACGGAGTATTTCGGCGCTTTCCCCGAAACGGAAGCTGCCCTGCTTGAACGCGGATATTATGACTGCTTTATCGAAAACGATAACCGCTGGGGTGTTGACGCCGACCTTGACCGAAAGGCGAGGTTTATCCGCTTTGTTCAGGGAAAGTACGGACTTTCGCCGAAATGTGTACCCGTCGGCATGAGCTGCGGCGGACTTATTGCCGTCAAGCTTGCGGCAAAATATCCCGGGCTTATTGCCTGCCTTTATATCGATGCCCCTGTTATCAATTACATGAGCTGTCCCTGCGGATTCGGAAAGGGAAACAGCCTCAGCGATAACAATACCGAGATTCTGAACGCTCTCGGACTCAGCACAATCGGCGAGCTTATGGCGTACCGCGATATGCCGCTGGATAATCTTCCGAAGCTCATTGAAAACCGCATACCTGTAATTATGGCTGCAGGCGACAGCGATATGACCGTGCCTTTTGACGAAAACGGACTTTTCCTCGAACGGGCTTACGAAGAAACCGGCATTGATATTGAGGTTTATATCAAACCGGGCTGCGACCACCATCCACACGGACTCGAAGACCCGACGCCTGTTATTAAATTTATTGAAAAACATACAGCCTGAGAGGTGGAAAAATGTTAGTAAAATTTGTTGCGCTTCTTGCCGCGTTTATAATGCTTTTTGTTAATATATTTATTTCGGAAACCCCGAAAAACGAAAGCGGTGATATTTTGATTGAAGAAAAGCCGATTGCGAACGGGCTTCGCACATACGATGAGCTTAACGGCGTCGCAGATTCGAAATTTTACATTGAACGCCCGAAAGCGGATGCGCTGAACGTTGTCAGAGGAGCGGATTTCGGTATGAATGCAGAAAATGATGACAACTATGAAGCTTTCAAATCTGCTCTTGAGTACTGTAAGTCTCACAGCGGCACATGTCTGAAGTTTGAAAACGGCGTTTATAAAATCAATAACAAAGGTACCCTTAATATTCACGGCTTTAAGGATATTATGATTGACGGCTGCGGCGCGACGCTTGTTTTTTCAAATGTTGTCAGTGCCTTCAGCATCACGAACAGCGACTGCGTTGAAATCAGAAATCTGAAATTTGACTGGGACTGGGATTCAAAGCCACTTTCGGATATCGTCACCGTTGCCAATGCGAAACCGAAAAGCAACGAGCTTGATTTGATTTTCCGTGACAGAGAAGCAGACGAAAATACAATTTTCTCGGCAATTTCTCAGTGCGACCCCGAATCCTTCACCTACGGTGCAAAAAGAGGCACAAGGGAGGACTATATCTATCAGCATCCCGAGTGCATTGTATCAGTAACGAAGACGGACAAAAACACTCTGCACATAAAGCATGACGGCTCGTTTGAAAGGTATGAGAACGGAGAAACCTATATACTCAGGCACTATGTTTATGACACTAACTTTATGGGCATTTCCTCAAGCACAAACGTAACAGTTGACGGAGTTTCGCTTTACGGCTACCCCGGCTCGGGCTTTGTTGTGAACAACAAGACCTCGCATTTCCAGATTATCAACAGCTTTATCGGTGCCAATCCCGAATATAAGGAAACGCGCCACACCTCACTCGGCGCGGACGCGATTCACATTGTAAACACGGACGGCTGCTTCAATATTGAAAACAACGATATAAGCGGACAGGGCGACGACGCTCTGAATGTTCATGACGGTCTCGGCTGTGCGGACGAAGTTGACGGAAACGAAATCATGCTGACGGCAAGCGCAATGCTTATCGGGGTCGGCGATACTCTCGGCTTCCGCGACGATAAATTCAACGCGACCGATATCACAGCCAAGGTAATTGCAAAAGAGCAGATACGTTACGATTATTTCAAGCTTACATTTGACAGAAACCTTGACGGCATTGTCGGCAAGAACTATATCGCGTTCAGCACCGCATATGACAGCGGAGATTACATTATCCGCAATAATTATATTCATGAAAACAGAGCAAGAGGCTTTCTGCTTCAGTCTTCAAACGGACTGTGCGAAAATAACACCTTTTATAAAACAGACATGCAGGCGATAAAGATTGTCATGGACATCAGCCGCGGTCTGTGGTATGAGGGTACGGGCGTTGACCGACTTGTTATCAGAAATAATAAGTTTGAGATGTGTGACTACGGCAGAGGCCAGGAGGTTATCACAATCGGCACAAATCTTGACGGCGAGACAGCAGTTTCACAGCCGTTTACAAACATTGAAATCACTGGAAACACCTTTACCGATTTCCCGAAATATGTTCTTAATGCCAACAATGTCAACGGACTTGTTTTCACGGACAACACTGTTGACGCAGGCAAAAAATTCAAATTTGAAAGCGGCAGAGGCAGGGCATGGTTCGGTAAGTACTGCTCCAACGTGACCTGTGGAAACAACGACTGCACACCCGATATGAAACAGACCGTCAAGGCGGAAAAAATCAGGACATGGGCGGAAATAAATTCACAGCTTCTGTAACCGGAATTAAGCGAAAGTATAATAAAGTCGTGAAAGGAGAATGACAATGAAAACTGAATTTGTAAGAGTTGATTACAGCAACAATCCCGCAGCGGCGGCACAGACGGAGGAACACAGAAGGATAATTGAAGAAAAAGCGGAGGAGGGCTTCCGTTACGCAGGATATTTTCCCGTAAAAATGGGTCCGAGCGGAAAAATTCTTACGGTTGACCTTGTGTTTCAGACGGATTGACAAACGGCAAAGTGAATAAAATTTTCTTTATAAAACAAGGGGCTGCATTTTTACTGCAGCCCCTTGTTTATACTTTTTCTTTCAGAATTTCTTTGACCTTATTCAAATCCCCGCAGGTTAAAACAGGAATAAGCCCGTTGATTTCTTCAATGCTTCTGTCCCACCACTTAAGCTTTAACATTATTTCGGTAAGCTCATCGTCAAACCGCTTTCTGATTTCCCTTGCGGGATTTCCCGCGGCGATTGTATACGGCGGAACATCCGAGCCGACTACGCTGTTAAGTCCGATTATCGCGCCGTCGCCGATATGAACTCCGGGAAGAATGGTTGCGTTCTGACCTATCCAGACATCGTTTCCGATAACCGTATCGCCCTTGAGCGGCATTTCGGAAAGGGGAGGCACATCCTGCTCCCAGCCCTCCATGATATAAAACGGAAATGTCGAAACAGCGTTCATCTGATGGTTTGCGCCGTTCATAACAAAATTGACGCCCGCGGCAATCTGACAGAATTTTCCGATAATCAGCCTGTCACCGTTCCGGTCGTAGTGATGCGTGACATGGCTTTCAAAATCCCTGTCTCCGAAATATGTGAAATCTCCGATAATGATGTTCGGATTTTTAACCGTCGGCTTAACAAATGTAACCGTATCGGTATTCGGAACAGGAAAAATTATGTTCGGGTCGGGGGTTTTACCGTTTTTCATGGTTTTCCTCCTGCTTTCTGCGGATTGTCATGATTTCGTTTGCCGTAAAGATTATTATTGCTGCTACAAAGAAGACAAGGCTTACAATCTGACTTTTTGAAAAGCTTTCGCCCATTATGAAGCCGCAGATGAGATTGAATGTCGGACTGAGATACTGCGCAAAGCACATAAGAATGAGCGGGAATTTTGCAACGCTGTTTGAGTAAAGGAACATCGGCAGAGCTGTTACGATTCCGCTGCCTATCATCAGCAGTGTTTCCTTCGCGCCGAAGCCCGCGATTTCGCTGTGTCTGAAGGCGGAAAGGAAAACAAGCGCAAACGGAGAAAGGATAATTGTTTCGGCGGCGATGCTCAGAACGCCGTCGATTTTCACGTTCTTTTTCAGTGCGGCGTAAACCGCCCAGTTCAGCGCGATTATCACGGAAATGTACGGGAAGCTGCCGAAGGCGATGGTACTGATGATTACGCCGACTGCGGCAACGGCAAGAGAAACAAGCTGAATCTTAGAGCATTTTTCTTTGTAAAACAGTACGCCGAAGCCGAAAAGCACAAGTGGATTGATATAGTAGCCGAGGCTTGCGTCAAGCACATGCCCCGCATTGATTACAACGATGAACACAGCCCAGTCAAGGAAAAGAAAAATCACCGCCGGAAGCAGATATTTCATTATGCTTCTGTTTTTGAAAACGGCCTTCAGCTCGTTCAGCCTGTGAGTGAACGCAAGAATCAGAACCGAAAAAACTGCCGCCATAATGATTCGGAAGCCGAGAATCGTATATGAGTCTATTTCGTCCGTCATGCTCCAGTAAAGCGGCTGAAAGCCCCAGAGAATATAGCAGAGAAAAAGGGAAAGAAAACTTTTTTTATCAGTCATAGGTACACCACGCGAAAAAGGATTTATTCGGGTTTTGCATATTCGTGCGGAATATTCTCCGCAATCATCGAAACAAGAGTATTAATGTTTACGATTTCAATATGGTCGTCAAGCAGACTGACCAGATAGTCAAGATTTTCGGGAGTAACCGACCACGCATGTATGCCTATGGCGGAGTATCCGTTGATGCTGCTGTTGTCGGCGGGGTAGGAGTTTATGATATCAGCCTGCTCCTGCATCCATTCCTTTGTAACTCCGTCATAGCCTTCGCTTGTCCAGAGAGTATTTTTCAATGTAAGGAAGGGCTTGTCATTGCTGAACCAGACGCGTCCTTCTCCCGAGGAGTACATGGACGGGTCAAGGAAAATTATGCCGCCGTCGATGTTGTCGAATCTTGAATAATAATCAAATTTACGCGCAAAGGCCGCTTCCCTGAATGCGGAGGGTTCATCGTCAAGTATGCAGGCAACGCGGAGCCCGCTTTTAAGCATTGCCGCCGCAGTATCGGTTGTGAATCTGTCCATGCTTTTATCTTCATACGCCGACGGAAGGGCGTAGCCGATGCCCGAGGGACCTGCCATGAAGCAGTCGCCGTCGTTTCTGACTGCGGAGTAGATTGCTTTTGCCGTAACGGGAGTGATTTCCTGGCACATGCAGGGGAAGCCCCATGTGACGGGATAGCTGCGGCTGATTGCCTGTCCTCTGTAAAATTCATTGTAGCCGTTGCCTACCCACTGAACGTTATCGCCGTCGGACATGATAAGAGCGATATAATGCTTGTCCGGGTCGGGTCTGACCGTTTGTACTGCGGGCAATTCGGGAATCTCACAGTCAAAATTATTGAGAACGCTTATGTTGTAGCTGTGGTCTGATGCAACAAGAGAATATCCCTGCTTTGAAACAAGCTTAACAAAATGCTTTTCCTCTTCACACCAGCCGAGAAGCATGCCGTTTTCCCCTGTTTTATTAAGAACCTTTTTAAGGAAGCGGTCGCCCTTTACATCGCTCTGCGTATAGAAGATAAAAAGTCTCTGCTGAATTGCAAAATCTCTTAAGCCGTGACAGGCTTCCTTGACATGCACCAGGCCTGTGCTGCTGAATTCATCTTTATATTTGTCAAAGAATTCTTCCTGGAATTTATAGTTGTATTCATCCCCGGAAATATCCTTCATCATTTTAAGCCCGTGTTCCTCGGCAAAGGACTTAAGCTCAACGGGGACGGCGAGCCAGCCGTTGACGGTCGCGTAATTAAACGCCATGTTCAGACCCTCGGCAAATTCGCTGTTGCGGTAAAGAACGAAGCCCGAATCGGTTATATAATCCCTGAACTGCTCAAGCAGCGAGGCAAAAGTCCATTTGTTTCCGTCGGCGTCATTGTAAATAAGCTCTCTGCCCGAAGCGGCAATTTCATCAAGGTATCCCTTTTCAGAGCCTGCGTGGATATAAAACAGCTGTGCCTTGTCCCTGTTGACAAGTCCCTGCAGGCAGATAACCGGATTGCACTCGAGGGAGGATGTTCTGCCGCCTTCGATTACATATATTTTATCGGCAAGCTCGCGCTTTTCAAATATGCCGTTCATCTGAAGAAGCTCGTCAGCGGTTTTCGGGTCGGGAATGTCCGCCTTGAACAGACAGAAGAAGCTGCCGAATGCAACGGCGATCGAAGTGAAGAACGCAATGATTTTTGTAAAGATGGCTGCCATAAAAATACCCCTTTAAATTTTCTTTCTGATTGTCAGAATGTTTCTGTCGTTTTTGTATTCATAGCTTACCTCGTCCATTGTCTTTTTGACAAGGTAGATACCGAGACCGCCTATCTGTCTTTCATCCGCAGAAAGTGTTATGTCGGGGTCTTCGTTTTTAATCGGATTATACGGGATACCGCTGTCGGTAAATGTCAGCGAAACCGATTTCGTGCTTTCCGAATATGAGAATCTTACCGCAGCGTCACCGACGGATGAGCCGTACGCGTAACGGGCAATGTTGCTGAAAATTTCATCAATCGCAACATTTATCTGCATTTCGGCTTTCATCGGACAGTCAAGCTGATGAAGCTGTTCGTCGATGAAATCCGTTACTGTTTCGATGTTTTCAAGCACTGCCTTAACGGTAAGCTCCTTTACGCTGTCTTCGTCTCCGCTTTTTCTGTTGAATTCAACGCAGAGCATTGTAATGTCGTCAAACTGCGGAGCCTCTCCGACAAATTTATCAACATCGGCCTTGACAGCCTTGCAGATTCCCTCGGCGTCTGCGTTTTCCGTGCCGTTAAGCAGAAGCTGAAGCCGCTCATCGCCGTAAAGCTTTTCGTTTTTGTCGGTCGCTTCGGTTACGCCGTCGGTGTAAAGATAAATTATATCGCCCGACTCAAGCTGAAGCTCATTTTTGCGGTATTTTATTCCATCCATGCCTGCAAGCACAAACCCTGCGCGTGATCTGAGATACTCAAACCCTCCGTCGCCGTGCTTTACAAGCGGCGGATTGTGACCGGCGTTGGCATAGCTGAGAAGTCCCGTCTTAAGGTCAAGTATACCCATCCATGCAGTTACAAACATACCTGCTTCATTGCTTTCGCAGAGCTGTTCGTTCGCACGGGTGAATACCTCGTTAACCTCAATTCCCGATTCGGCAAGATTCTTGAGCATGGTTTTGGAGGTCATCATGAACAGTGCCGCGGGAATTCCCTTGCCCGAAACATCGGCGATGAGAAATGCGAGCCTGTCTTCGCCGATAAGGTAGAAATCGTAGAAGTCGCCGCCGACCTCTTTGGCGGTTTTCATGCCTGCCCATATGTCAAATTCCGTTCTGTTCGGATACGGCGGAAATACATTCGGCAATGCGGAATTCTGAATTGTTTGCGCAAATTCAAGCTCCTTGTCAATCCTCGCCGCCGCCTCGTCGATGTAATGCTTAAGCGTGACAACGGTTGAATTGATATCGTCGGAAAGACTTGCGAATTCGGCGTTGCTTCTGACATTGACGGTAACATCAAGGTCGCCGTTGGTTATGCGTGAAAGGTCGCTGTTTATTTTTCTGATATTGTTTACAATCAGACGCTTGATAAGGAAGTATATGAGGATGAACAGTGCCGTAAAGATAAGTATCTCCATGTAGGTCGTCATGTAGATTGACATATCTCTTACAAAAAGAGCCTCACTTTCGGGTCTGACGGCAATGATGTAAAAACCCTCGTTGGTGATGTACATGCACGAAGCGTCCTCGCCGTAAACGTTTTCCTTGAAAATGTCGCCCTCCTTCATTCTGTCAAGATAAATATATATTCCGGTTTCATCAAGATTTTTTCCTTCGTAATTATGAGGGTCGCTTACAATATTGAAATTCTCGTCGCATATAATGATGTAGCCGTTTTCGCCGACATGCCTGTTTCTGGTAACGCCGACAACCTGTCCCGAGATATCCTTCTGAAAATATTCGGGTGTGTAGCCGACCTGAACAAAACCGCCGTTTTCAAGCTTTACGCCCGCGTATTTGCGCCAGGTATTGCTGTCACGGGACACGGGCTGATATTCCTGAACAAGCGAACGGGTATCCTTCAGAAGCACAAGAAATTCCGAAGCCTGCGCGCCCGAACTCATGTCAAAGCCCGTAATGCTGCTGTCTGTCGACAGGGCGACAATTCCGTTCTTATCGATTATATTTATTTCCGGAGCGTTATACTTACGGGCAAGCGAATCCAATGTTTTTCCGTCAATGCTGCCGGCTGAATTGATTTCTTCGGCAACCGACAAAGTAATGGAAAGCAGATTCTTATTGGAGGCGTCTGTGATATCCTGCTTGACATCGTTGATATTAAGCTCAAGCAGGGACCTGGTTTCCGAAACCGAGGTCTGAGTCTGAACGAAAACCGTAAATGCGCTTGTGATTACGAAGGCAACAAGAATACACAGGAGAAGTCTGCGCTGAAATGTCTGTGAAATTTTCAGCTTTTCGTTTCTGAAATATATTTTCTCTCTGCTGACAACCGTGACGGCGATTATTGCGGTCATAACCGAAAGCCCCGAAAAGACTGTCATGGGAACAGCGCATATCTGAATGATTTTAAAGCATTTTACCGCGTCTGCGGCATCGGTGATATGCGTGACAAAAAGCATGAGCATATGTACGACCTCGGCGATGACTCCGGTTGCAAGACCGTAAACCCAGCCCGGCTTTTTGTTTTCAAACATGTATTTCCTGAGCCATGCCGCAAAAACACCCGCAAGCAATGTTGAAACCGAGCAGGCAATCTTTGTATATTCTCCGACCCACGGCGCACGCAGGAATCTTTCGACGCCGCCGATAAGACCCGCAATAATGCCCGCAGGCGGTCCGAACAGAAGACCCGCGCATATGGGAGCGGCGTCGCGCACATTCATCACAACATCCGCAATGCTTATGCCGAACTCCGTTCCTATTACGGCGGCACCGCCGAAAACAATTCCGAAAACTGTCTGCTTTGCCATATACGGCAGCTTTCCGAACGGAGTTTTCTTATCAATTATGTAAAAAATCACCGAAAGCGCCACCGGCAGAAGCGCGGCGGGAATCAGTCTTAAATATTCGTTCATTCAGACACCTCTTTGCAGGTTACTATTATTTTATTTTACCATATAAATAATAACTGTTCAAGTAATTAGCAGAGTTTAATAATATTTAATAAAATTATAGAAATCTGTTATTATTTGTGATATAATCTATCAGATATAAACTGCGGAAGAGGTGAAATAATGGAGCTGTTTGACAGGGCAGTCATGTTTGCGTGCGAGAAGCACAGCGGTCAGCGCAGAAAAATGTCAGACGCACCGTATTTTGTTCATCCCATGGAGGTAGCAGCCATTGTTTCCACCATGTCGGATGACCAGGAGCTTCTTGCCGCGGCGGTGCTTCACGATACCGTGGAGGATGCGGGAGCGACGCTTGAAGAAATAGCCGAAAGGTTCGGAAAGCGCGTTTCGCTTCTTGTTATGACGGAAACCGAGGAGAAAAGAGCCGAGCGTCCTGCGAGGGAAACATGGAAGCTACGCAAGGAGGAAACGCTTCTGATGCTTCAGAATACAAAGGACCTTGATGTCAAAAAGCTCTGGCTCGGTGACAAGCTGTCAAATATCCGTTCATTTTACCGCGGTCACAGGCAGCAGGGCGACAGCTTCTGGAACAATTTCAACCAGAACGACCCCGCGCAGCAGGAATGGTATTACCGCACGGTAGCGGAATCGGTTTCTGAACTGAGAGGCTATGACGCATACGAAGAGTATGTCAGGCTTGTTGATGAAATTTTCAGAAAGTAAACGGGGGAAGAATTATGAATTTTAATGTGAACAATAACATTCTTACTGTTTATCCCGAGGGAAGAATCGACTCCTATAATTCAGAACAGGCCGAAGAAGAAATAAATAAAATCCGCAGCTCCGTCAGCTATGACGGCATTGTGTTTGATGTAGAGAAGCTTAAATATATTTCCAGCGCCGGACTCAGAATGGTTCTGCGCACGCGTAAAAACGAACCGACGCTTAAAATTATCAACGCAAGCCCCGATGTTTACGACATTTTCGACATGACGGGTTTTACCGAAATGATTCCCGTTGAAAAGGCTTACCGCGTGCTTTCTGTTGACGGCTGCGAGGTTATCGGCAGGGGAGCAAAAGGCACGGTTTACAGATACGACCCCGAGACGATTATCAAGGTTTATAAAAAGGCCGACAGTCTTCCGCTTATCAAAAATGAGCGCGAGCTTGCAAGAAAGGCGTTTGTTCTCGGCATTCCCACGGCTATTTCCTACGATGTCGTCAGGGTGGGGGACAGCTACGGCTCGGTTTTCGAGCTTCTGAACGCAAAATCATTTTCACAGCTTATTGCGGAGGAACCCGAAAATCTTGACAGATACGTTGAGCTTTTCACCGGGCTGCTCAAAAAGATACACACAACACAAGTGAAGCGGGATGATATGCCTGATATCAAGGAATATATTTCAGGCTGGGTATCCGCCGACGCTCCTTTCCTTGAAAAAGAGCAGGCCGAAAAGCTTGAGGCGCTTGTAAAGAGCGTTCCCGATACTCTTAATATGCTTCACTGCGATTATCATACAAACAATGTTATGATGCAGAACGGAGAAACTCTGCTGATTGACATGGATACGCTGGCGCACGGACATCCTGTTTTTGAGCTTGCCAATATCTATATAGCTTACGTTGGCTTCGGAGAGGAAAATCCGTCCGTGGTTGAGAGTTTTATCGGTCTTCCGTATGAAACAGCGCAGCTCATCTGGAAAAAGTTCCTGCCGCTTTATCTTGGAACCGATGACGCGGATAAGATAAATGACACTGAAAACAAAGTGAAGCTTCTGAGCTATACACGCCTTATGCGCCATACGGTACGGCGCGGAGGAGCTGACACGGAAGCGGGACGGAAAACAATAAAGCTGTGTGCCGGGAATATAGGCAGACTTCTTGAAAATATTGATACACTTGAATTCTAAGGAGGAAATGACATGGAGATAATTAAAAAGGCGGACGGCGAGGCCCTGAACATCGCTCTTGAAGGCAGACTTGACACAATGACAGCTCCTCAGCTTGAAAACGAAATCAAAGAGTCTCTTGACGGCGTTAAGGAACTTGTTTTTGATTTTGAAAAGCTTGATTATGTTTCTTCGGCGGGACTCAGAGTTATTCTTACCGCACAGAAGATTATGAACAGGCAGGGCTCAATGAAAATACTCAAGGTCAACTCCGACATCATGGATGTTTTTGAAATCACGGGCTTTGCGGATATTCTGACAATCGAATAAATACTTAAGGCAGCAACTTCTGGTTACTGCCTTTTAAAATAATAACCGAAACGGAGAATATTTATGGGTACTGTTTTGAATAAGATAATCGCATTTCTTCTTGCCCTGCTGTTTTCAGCCGGAACCGGTTTTCCTGCCGAAAAGCCGGACACGGTCTATGTTGACGGAATAAGCGGCTCCGACAGCGCGTCGGGTTCTTTTTCCGCACCGGTTAAAACAATCTCAAGGGCTCTCGAGCTTGTTGATGAAAACAAAAAAACGGTTTACGTTATCCGCGGTACATTTGACGAAACTGTTGAAATCAACACCGACGGCATAACGCTTGAAGCGGATGACAATGCGGATGTAACAGTTACGGGCGGCAGAAAGCTCAGCGGTGAATGGGAAAAATACAGAGGACGCATTTACAGAAAATATGTCGAGGAAGAGGTAAAAAGCGTATTTGTCGGAAACGAACAGATGATTTCCGCGCGATGGCCGAATACGGATTACACCGACCTTTGCTATATGAAGCGAGCTGAAACAGACGAGGGTACGGACAGTATGCATCTTGTCGATAAAAAGCTGCCGAAAATTGATATGACGGGCGCGGCTCTTACAATATGGGCAGGCTCGGGCTGGGTGACCTTCAGCAGAATTATCACCTCATGCGAAAAAGGCAAAAGCCTTTCATGGGAACAGCCGGTAAGGTCGGCGGTTGACGACAATCCGGAGGGCATGGACTGCTATGTTCCGCAGAAAAAGAATGAGTATTATGTCAGCGGCCTGCTGGATTTGCTTGATTCTGAGGGCGAGTGGTATTATGACAGCGAAAGCTCGATGCTTTATCTTTACGCTCCCTGCGGAAAGAATCCCGAAAAGTGTGATGTTTCCGTCAAGGTTCGCGATTACGGACTTAAAATCGGAAATGTTAAAAATGTCACCGTGAAAAATATTGATGTTTTCGGCTGCGCCGTTGCCTGCGGCGGAACGGACTGCGTGCTTGATAATGTCAATCTTAAATGCGCCGATTTCTTTACTGACGCAAACTATTTTGATCTGAGCAGATATTATAAGGTTAAGCTCAGCGGAATGGGAAACGTATGGAAAAACAGTGAGATTTCGGACACCTGGGGCGACGGAGTTTATATTTCGGGACAGAACAATACGGTTGAAAACTGTTATATCCATGATGTCTGCTATATGGGTACAAACTTCGGCTGCGT
>JAZUDP010000202.1:0-5457 GCA_045639705.1 Acutalibacteraceae bacterium | reverse complement strand
GAGCTGTCGAGCGAATGCGAGACTGAGGGATTGTCTAAACGCGTTTTCTTGATAATCTATCTGCTATTCTTTTTTACAATCCCTCCGTCACGGCTTATGCCGTGCCACCTCCCTTTACACAAGGGAGGCGGGGCAACATCAGAATTTCAGCTCGATAAATACCAATTTAACGGGATATATGTTTCAGCAATTATTTTCCTTTCAGAGAAAAATTAATATTCTTCTTTTATTTTTTTATATTGTGTGGTATAATAAAATGTAATACTTTAGGAAAGTGTGATGTTATGCAGTTATTTGATATTGCGGACGGCGTTCGTCTCTGCTCCGTATCCACAGATAAGTTTAAAACCCTGCGAATGAATATAAGCATGGCGATGCCTCTTGATTCCAATGCGTCCACCCGTGCAATTCTTCCGTATTTTCTTCAGAGAAGATGCGCCAAATATCCCGATTTTACCGCGTTCAACCGTCAGCTTGACGAGCTTTTCGGTGCATCCGTTTCGGGCGGAGTGCTTAAAAGAGGAGAGGCACAGATTGTTTCAATGAGCCTTACGGCAATTGACGACCGGTTTGCGCTTGACGGCGACAAGGTTGCTCTTCAGTGCGCCGAGCTTCTTGCTGACCTGATTTTTGACCCTATTACCGACGGCGAAAGCTTCCCTGCCGATGTAATTGAGCAGGAAAAGCATCTTCTTTGCGAAGAAATCGAGAATGAAATCAACGATAAGCGCCGATATGCTACGCGCCGTTGCGAAGAAATAATGTTTGCCGACGAGGCTTACAGCATCAATCACATGGGCAAGGTTGACGAGGTTAAGGCTCTTACTCCGCAGGATGTATATGACGCATGGGAGGAAGAACTCAGAGAGGCTAAAATTCAGATTTCGATGGTAGGCAGCATGGATGCCGAGCCTGTTGTAGAGATGTTCAGGGCACGCTTTGCGGATATCCGCCGCAATCCCGTTGAAATAAAAACCCAGTTTATTACCGCCGTTCCCAAGCCCGAATATGTCTGCGAAACCATGCCCATAAAGCAGGGCAAGCTTGTTATGGGCTTCCGCACGGGTATGCGCAACGAGGACGATAACGCTGTGCCGATGCGTATAGCGGTTGATATTTTCGGCGGCGGCACATACTCAAAGCTTTTCTCTGTTGTACGCGAGAAGATGAGCCTCTGCTACTACTGTTCAGCCTGTCTGTTCAATTCCAAGGGTGTCGTTATGGTGCGCAGCGGAATTGAGGACGCCAACGAGGAAAAGGCAAAGAAGGAAATTATCAATCAGCTTTCGCTTGTTGCCGCGGGCGATTTCTCCGATGACGATTTCTCAGCTTCAATAAAAAGCATTTCGGACGCAATAATCGGAAATAACGATACGCCCGAGTCAATCTGTGCATGGTATTCCTCACAGGCGCTCCGGAATGATATCAAAACGCCTGAGGAGTATGTTGAGCAGATAAAGGCTGTCGATAAACAGCAGGTTATCAGCGCGGCGAAGACAATTATGCTTGATACAGTGTTTATGCTTAAATCAAACGGGGAGGTAAACGGAAATGAAGATAACTGAAGTAAGAAACGAACTTCTTAACGATGTTTATTATGATATCGACCACCCGTCAGGACTTAAAATTCTTGTTATGCCCAAGGCGGGCTATGACAGCACTTATGCCATTTTTGCCACAAAATACGGCTCAATCGATACAATGATTCAGCTTGAGGACGGTTCTTTCAAACAGATTCCCGAGGGTACGGCTCATTTCCTTGAGCATAAGCTTTTTGAAAGCGAGGACCTTGACGCCTTTGAACGTTTTGCAAAAACAGGCGCGTCCGCCAACGCATACACAAGCTTTGACCGCACGGGTTATCTTTTCTCATGTTCGGCAAACTTTAAAAAGAACCTTGAAATTCTTCTTGATTTTGTTCAGAATCCGTATTTCACACAGGCAACTGTTGAAAAGGAGCAGGGCATTATCGGTCAGGAAATTGACATGTACAAGGATGTTCCCGACTGGGAGGTAATGTTCAACTGCCTCAGAACAATGTATCATAATCTGCCTGTAAGAATTGATATCGCAGGCACTCAGGAGTCAATCGCTCAGATTTCAGCCGACCTGCTTTACGGCTGCTACAGTAATTTCTACAATCTTAACAACATGGTTCTTGCCGTTGCGGGCAACACAACCGTTGACGAGGTGCTTGAGGTTGCGGACGCAATGCTTAAGCCTGTCGAGGGCAAAATGGCACAGCGCAAGATTATCGACGAGCCGAAAGAGGTTATCAGCGATTACTGTGAAGAGAGTCTTTCGGTTGCGACTCCGCAGTTTATGCTTGGCTTCAAGGAGCAGTGGGATACTCCCGAAAGAACAGCCAAGGAAGAAATCACAATGGAAATCCTTATGGACATGCTGTCGGGTTCTTCGTCTGAGCTTTACCGCAGAATGTTTGATGCCAAGCTTATAAACTCGAGCTTCGGCGCTGAGTATTTCACAGGCTTCGGCTATGCGTGCGTACTGTTCGCCGGCGAAAGCGCCGACCCGAAAAAAGCGGCGGAGGAAATTAAAAAGGAAATCAGAAAATTCCGTGAGAACGGCATTGATGAAAAGACCTTTGAACGCACAAAGAAAAAGCTTTACGGCAGAATGATTATGGGTATGAACGATGTTGACAATATCGCCAACAATATGGTTGTTTCCTATTTTGCCGATGAAACGATTTTTACCGATTTTGAAACCTATAAGACGGTTACAGTTGAGGATATAAAGGAAATGCTTGATAAGACTCTTGACGAGAATTACAGCGTTTTGTCGGTTATCAATCCGAGCAAATAAGCGGAGCTTTTCCGTCCCCTCGCCGTGTGGGTAATAATCAGAATTATTATTGCCGTGCGCGAGCCGTCGGAAAAAGTAATGTCATTCTGAGGAGGAACGACGAAGAATCTCATAAAAAGTTTAGCTGAGATTCTTCACTTCGTTCAGAATGACACGCTGTTATTGATATCAGCCATGTAGGGGCGATTATTAATCGCCCGTCAGGGTTTGATGAAATTTCGCGGGACATTCGTGAATGTCCCCTACAATGCTGACTGAAAACGGCTGTAGGGGATGGCGTCCCCGACATCCCGAGAAAAATGTACCTGCTCGCGCATGGCAGCGCAATTTTGATAATCGCCAACCCGGCGAATGACCGCAGGTACTGCGGAAAATACCAATTTGCTGATATAAAATTCGCTAAAAAACACGAAAGAAAGTGATACCATGCATGATACAGTTGAGGTATATTTTAACTGTTTTAAAAATCCGATAAACGTTTCTTCCGTTCTTGCCGATTTCACGATTTTCGGTCATGAATTCACAATCCGCTGGTACGGAGCGATTATCGCCTTCGGCTTTCTTCTTGCCGTCCTTTTCGGCGGCAGGATGGCTTACAAATGGAAAATGAGCCTTGATAAGATGATTGATGTGCTGATTTACGGAACTATTTTCGGCATCATCGGCGCACGTCTGTACTACTGCATTTTCAAATGGGATTTATATAAGGACAATCCCGTTGAAATTATTCAGATATGGAACGGCGGACTTGCCATTTACGGAGGAATTATCGGCGGACTGCTTGCTGCGTTTTTTGTCTGTAAAATCCGTAAAATGAACTTCTGGAATCTGCTTGATATCGCTTCGATGAGTCTGCTTATCGGACAGGGCATAGGCAGATGGGGCAATTTTGCCAATCAGGAGGCGTTCGGTACGAATACCGACCTCCCGTGGGGCATGTGGAGCAGCAAAACATACATGTATCTTTCATCGAATATGAAAGAGATTACGCAAAACGGCATTATCGTCGATCCGAATCAGCCCGTTCATCCGACCTTCCTTTATGAGTCGCTGTGGTGCCTTCTGGGCGTGCTTGTGCTGTATATCATCACACGCAGATTCCGCCGCTTCAGCGGACAGATTTTCCTTACATACGGCGTATGGTACGGAATCGAAAGAGCCGTTGTTGAAGGACTCAGAACGGACAGCCTTTATATTGCAGGCACAAACTTCCGTGTTTCTCAGGTGCTTTCGGCTGCCGTTGCGCTTGTCAGCTTTATTATACTGTTTATCCTTATCAATAAGTTCAAGAAGAATCCAAGACCGATTGACGGCATTGATTTCTTCCTCGAGGAAGAGCTTAAAAAGCAGGCCGGCAAATCGGAAGAAACCGAGACGGAAAACAAGCCGGAGTCTGAATCCGGCTGTATAAAAGCAATAGAAATCGAAGATGACGGGGAGGCAAAAAAGGATGTATAAAATCATAAGCGGCAAAGAGGTTTCTCAGGCTGTCAAGGAAAGAGTCAGTGACGAGGTAAAGCTTCTCAGAGCGGAGGGCATCGAACCCTGTCTGGCTGTTATTCTTGTAGGCGAGGACCCTGCGTCTAAAGTATATGTAAACAATAAAAAGAAAGCTTGCGAGTTCTGCGGAATCCGCTCGCTTGAATACATTCTTCCCGAAGAAACAACGCAGGAGGAGCTTAACGCTCTTGTTGAAAAGCTCAATAACGACGATTCGGTTAACGGTATACTCTGTCAGCTCCCGCTTCCGAAGCATCTTGACGAGCAGACTGTCATCAATCTGATTAAACCCGAAAAGGATGTTGATGCGTTTCACCCCGAGAATGTCGGCCACATAATGATAGGCGATTTCAATTTCCTGCCCTGTACACCGGCAGGTATTATGGAAATGCTCAAATCCGAGAATATCAGCCTTGACGGCAAACACTGCGCAATCATCGGCAGAAGCAATATTGTCGGCAAGCCCATGGCTATGCTCATGCTTAAAGAAAACGCAACGGTTACCGTCTGCCATTCACATACGAAGAATCTCAAAGATATCGTAAAACAGGCAGATGTTATCGTTGCCGCGGTCGGCAGACCGAAGTTTGTTACAGCCGATATGGTTAAGGACGGCGCAGTGATTATTGATGTCGGCATAAACAGGGGAGAGGACGGCAAGCTCTGCGGCGATGTTGATTTTGACTCCTGCTGTGAAAAGACGAGTTATATCACACCCGTTCCCGGCGGCGTCGGACCTATGACAATAGCAACTCTTATGCAGAACACAATCACAGCGGCAAAAATACAGAATAAAAAATAAAATTTCTTATTGACAATATTTGACCGTTGTGTTATAATCCGTAATACCGCATATTTCGGGCATCACATCTGTGATACAAGTGAGTAATCCGCCCTACGTAGCGAGTCCATAATAAAGGAAGGTTAGAAGAATGTACGCAATCATCGTTACCGGCGGCAAGCAGTACAAGGTAGAGGCTGGAGATACAGTTTATATCGAGGAGCTTGACGGTGAGGCAGACAGCGAAGTTGTTTTTGACAAGGTTATCGCAGTCGGCAAGGAAGATGGCATTGTTGTAGGCGCTCCTTATGTTGAAGGTGCTACTGTAACAGCAAAGGCTGTCAAGAATG
>JAZUDP010000201.1:0-5495 GCA_045639705.1 Acutalibacteraceae bacterium | reverse complement strand
ATTCTCACCTGCGGGTCCGATAACAAGCTTGCCGACATCAGGCTTCATTTTCGCCTGTGTTTCGCTTGTTGTAAGTCCCCACAGCTCCTCGGCAGACTCAAACGTAACATCGTCAACGGTAATGTTTACCGTAACGGGAGTTTCGCTTCTGCCCGTAAATATAACCGCGTCATAGCCTGCCCGCTTTAACGACAGACCGAAATCGCCGCCGCAGTTTGAAGATGTGACAATATTCGTAAGCGGCGAAATTGTTGAAATATTGAAGCGTGACGAATTGGGACAACCCGTACCCGTAAGGGGACCCGTTGTAACAACAAGCCAGTTATCCTCGTCAAAAGCCTTCATTCCCGGTCTGATATGCTGCAGAAGAATACCCGCCGCCATAACCTTGCCGCCGAGGGTACGCTTTCTGTCCTCGTCGCTCCAGGGAAAAAGCTTATGCGTTCTGTTGGTCAGATCAACGAACAGAACCTTGCCCATATAACCTTTAAGTTCAGACATTTTTCTTCACCCCGCAAAGTCCGCAGTTTTCCTGCGTCTTTATTTTAAGTTTATTTATTTCTCCGTTGTCATATATATGCAGTATTCCCGCAATATCTGTTTTACTGTCCGACAGGTATTTTATACCGAGTTCGACTTCAAGAGCGCCGATTATTCCCGCCGTACTGCTGACTGAAAAAATTCTGCCGCTCTCCTTTCCCGTAATTCCCGCGCAGTCAAGGCAGGGAGTTTTATCGGGAACATAAAGATACGCCGTACCGCAGAAGCCGTTTATTCCGCCGTTGACAAGAGGAATATTCCTTCCGGCGCAGAAGCTCTGCAGAACCCTTCTTGCTGCGTTATTGTCGACGGCAAGAAAAATAATATCGCAGTTTTCGGCAAATTTCAAATCGTCAATATTGCCGATTTTTTTATTTACCGCAGTAAATTGCGTATATGCCGAATATTTTTTCAGTCTTTCGGCCGCAAGCCCGGCCTTGGACTTTCCGATGTCATCAGCCGTGTACAGAAACTGACGGTTCAGATTGCTTTCGCTGACAGTATCATAATCGGCAAGAAAAAGCCTTCCGATACCCGCGCCCGCAAGGTGAACGGCAACATTGCAGCCAAGTCCTCCGCAACCGATGACCGCAGCGGAAAATCCGCTTATGTCAAAGCCCTGAAGCTCCTGTCTGTTCATCAGTAATTTCCTCCGCAGTTCTGCGTATCGCCCGACAGCGTTTCAACCGCATGCTTCAGAACAGGCATAACAACCTCAAGCGATTCACGCACCGCCTTGGGACTGCCGGGAAGGTTGATAATCAGCGTTTTCCCGCGTATTCCGGCAGCTGCCCGTGAGAGCATGGCTTTGGGAGTAATTTCAAGGCTTTTCGCTCTGATTGCCTCGGAAATTCCCGGCACTTCCTTTTCGATAACCGCCTTCGTTGCCTCGGGCGTAACATCTCTCGGAGCAAATCCCGTGCCGCCTGTGGTGAAAATTATATCGGACTTTACCTCGTCACTCAGGCGGATAAGCTCACCTGAAATCTCATCTTTTTCATCGGGAACAATTACATATTCGGCGGTTTCCGCCATATCGGAAAGAAGCTCCGAAATAAGCGGACCGCTCTTATCCTCGCAGATTTTTCTGCTGCATCTGTCGCTTATTGTAATTACAGAAATTAACATTTTGTCTGATTCCTCTTGAAAAATTTGATAATTATGTTATATTATAACATATAAACTAAAAAAAAACAACAAAAACACAAATTTTATCTATTTTGTTGTTGATGATTGAGAAGTCGGCGGATAACCGCCTTAATTCATTTTTCGATTCTTATTCGCTAAACATTTCTGCATGTGCATAAGAACGAAGCTGAAATATCACAGCCTTAAGTCAGAAAAAAATATCCGGATATTATTCTCTGACTTACGGTTCTCGGCTTAAGGGTAAACGGAGAAATCTTTTTGCCTTCCGTGTTTGAAAAGGAGAATGAGTTATGAAAAAACTTCTGGCAATCTTACTGGCTCTGATTATGGTTGTATCACTCGGAGCGTGCGGCACAAAGCCTGCTGAGGAAAATCCCACAGAATCGGCTTCCGAGGTCACACCGCCCGAAAATCCCACAATCAGACTCGCAACAACCACATCGGTCAACGACTCGGGTCTTCTGCCTTATCTGCTTCCCGCATTTGAGAAGGAAACAGGCTACAAGGTTGAAATCGCTTCCGCAGGCACAGGAATAGCCATCGGCTATGCCAGGTCCGGCGACGCAGACCTGCTTCTTGTTCACTCAAAGAAACAGGAAGAGCAGTTTATCGCTGACGGTTTTGCATCAACCGAACGGCTTTCGTTCATGTACAACTACTTTGTTATCGCAGGTCCTGCAGACGACCCCGCAGGAATAGCTGACAGGGAAACTGCTGCCGACTGCTTCAAGGCAATCACAGAAGCCAAGGCGGCATTCGCTTCACGCGGCGACAACAGCGGTACGCACAACAAGGAAACAGGTATCTGGGAAGCTGCCGGAATTGACCCCGCAAAGGAAAGCTGGTACAATTCACTCGGCTCAGGCATGGGCGACACTCTCACAAAGGCAAATGAGATGAAGGCTTATGTTCTTACTGACAAGGCAACCTTCCTCTCAATGAAGGATTCTCTTGCAAACCTTAAGATTCTCAAGGCTGAGGCCGATGATATGAAGAACACATATTCAATTCTCGGCGTCAATCCCGAGGCAAAGGATTTTGCAGGCAAGGATGTTAAAATCAACACTGAAGGCGCACAGGCTCTTACAGACTGGCTCCTTGGCGAAGAAGCTGCAAAGCTTATTGAGCAGTACGGAGTCAAGGAATACGGCGAGCCGCTCTTCTTCCTTATTGAAAAATAAAACAACACAAAAGCCGTCGCCCTCCGGCGACGGCTCGGATTCTTTATTATGGACTATTTAAAAGAAGTTTTTGACCTGATTTTATACGGAAACGATGAGCTGAAACAGATAATTCTGACAACAATGATTATGTCTTTTTTCAGCACCGGTATCTCCGCTCTGCTCGGAATTCCGCTCGGAGTTGCTCTCGGCCGTTCAAAAATCAGGGGCAAGGGACTGATAATCAGAATACTGAACACCCTGATGAGCTTGCCGCCTGTTGTGGCAGGTCTTATTGTATTTATGCTGTTCCGCTCTGTCGGACCGTTCGGCTCTCTCCATCTGATGTTCACCGTTCCCGTAATGGTTATTGCTCAGGTTCTGCTTATCACGCCCGTTATCAGCGGGCTTGCCGCCTCAGCCGCCGAGGAAAAGTATTCACTTCTTAAAGAAACCGCATTCGGAATCGGACTTCCGAAAAGACGGCAGACAAAGCTTCTTATAAAAGAATGCGCGGGTCAGTTCGTAAGCATAATCCTTATGGGCTTCGGCAGGTCAATCGCCGAGGTCGGCGCCGTTTCAATGGTCGGCGGAAACATTCAGTTCAAAACCCGTGTCATGACAACCGCAATTATGCTTGAATCAAACAAAGGCGATTTTCAGAAGGCGCTCGCACTGGGAATAATTCTCCTTTTTATTTCCTTTGCCGTTAACATTATTGCGTATACGCTAAAGGAGAAAATGAAATGATTAAAATTACTGAACTTGAAAAAAAGCTCTCGCCCGAATTTACGCTGAAAATCGGCGAGCTTTACATAAAAAACGGTGAAAGAGTTGCGATTATCGGTCCGAACGGCTCCGGCAAATCCACTCTGCTGAAGCTTATAGCCGGCGTAATCAAGCCCGACAGCGGCAGGATTGAAATCGCTTCCTTCGACAACAGAATCGGATATGAGCCTCAGAACGCCTATTCGTTCAGAGGCACTGTCGAGGAAAACATCAAGCTCGGCGTTCACGGTTATACGGATGTTAAAAGAGTAATGCGCGACTGTCAGATTTACAGCCTGAGAGATAAGCGCTCCTCAAAGCTTTCGGGCGGAGAAAAGCAGAGAATGTGCTTTGCGCGCATGATGGCAGGCAATTACAACCTGCTCCTGCTTGATGAGCCGCTGAGCGCGGCGGACATCGAAACCTCGGAAGCGCTTGAAAACCATCTTGTAAACGAATGCATTCAGAATGATACAACGCTTCTGTTTGCCACACATCTTCCGTCGCAGGCGCTCAATGTAGCTACAAAGGTGCTGATAATGAACCGCGGAAGAATTACCGAATACTGCAATATTTCGGAGCTGAAAAATCCCAACAGCGAATTCGGCAGAAAATTTATTGAACAGTGGAGAATTTTCTGATGTTAAATGTTATTACGGTTGAAGATGCAATAAAAATATTAAACAAAAATTTTTGCGAAAGCTGTCAGACCGAAAACGTTCCTCTTGACACAGCTTACGGCAGAATTACGGCTGAGGATATTTTCAGCGGCGAGGATGTTCCGTCATTTTCCCGTTCGACAATGGACGGCTACGCGCTTAACGCCGCCGATACATACGGCTCGGGCGAAAGCATGCCTGCCATGCTCGATGTCAGGGGCGAAATCCTCATGGGCGAAAACGCGGATACGGTCGTAAAAAGCGGCGAATGCATTAAAATATCAACGGGCGGAATGCTGCCCGAAGGAGCAAACGCGGTTATTCCCGTTGAAAATACCGACGAGGACAACGGAATGTGCCTTGTTTACAAATCCGTAAGTCCCTTTGAAAATGTCACTGGAAAGGGTGACGACATAAAAACAGGCGAATGCGTTATAAAAAAAGGGACAGCGCTCTCCCCTGCCCGTATCGGTCTTCTCGCTTCCGTCGGCAAATCGGTTATCCCGGTAAAAAAGAAACCTGCTGTCGGCATTATTTCCACAGGCAACGAAATCATTGAAATCAGCGAAGCTCTTACGGCGGGAAAAATCCGCGAGGTCAATTCTCATCAGCTTGCGGCGCTCTGTAATTCATACGGCTGTACGGCAAAGCTTTACGGAACCGTCAAAGACGACTATGACGCGATTTTCAGCGCTGTAAAAAAGGCTGTTGACGAGTGCGATATTGTGCTGATTTCCGGCGGCTCATCGGCAGGCACAAAGGATATGACGGTCAATGTCATAGAAAAAGCCGGCACGGTGTTTGCCCACGGACTTGCGATGAAGCCGGGTAAGCCGACAATCATCGGCAAGGCGGACGGCAAGGCTGTTTTCGGACTCCCCGGTCACCCGGCGGCGTGTTATTTTGTAACCGAAATCATAGTAAAGCAGCTCATTGACATTCTGCTCGGAAGAAACGAAAAACAATTTGCGCAGCAGCTTAAGCTGACCGAAAACATATCGTCAAATCACGGCAGAGAAGATTATGTGTGCGTTAAAATAAACGGCGAAGAGGCTCAGCCCGTTTACGGCAAATCGGGCATACTATCAACGCTGTGCGAGGCAGACGGCTATATCGTGATAGAAAGAAACCGCGAGGGGCTTGTAAAGGGAGACTGTGTTGAGGTTCACCCTTTCGGAGGTAAGCTATGAAGCACAATTATTTAAACAATACCGAAATC
>JAZUDP010000200.1:0-33169 GCA_045639705.1 Acutalibacteraceae bacterium | reverse complement strand
CTGAGGACAGCGAGATACTGACCTGCGGCTTCGGCGAGTTCGTTATCGCACAGGAAGATGAAATCATCCCCGAAGCAGAGACGGAAAGCAACGGATTCGAAGCCTTCAGCTGGGTTAAGATGATAAGCTCGATTATCAGCAGACTGATAGAGTTTATTACAAGCCTTATAGCACTTTGATTTATAGGAGGTAATTCAAAATGAAATATGAAAAACCGATTATAAAAATTGAAAGGTTTGAGCTGATTGAGGATATCGCAAACCTTGAAGCACTCAGTGCAGGCGACCTTACGCCGTCGGGCAAACCGATAACCGAAGGAAACGACCCGTTTTACGATATACTCACGGATTCGATAGACGAATTCTTCGGAAAATAAAAACACAAAAGAGCAGAGATTTAACAGTCTCTGCTCTTTAACTTTCGGTATTCTTTTTTATTTAATAATGATATCCCTGCTTTCGGCAAGATTTTCCATGCCGTAAACAAAAAGTATCTGATTAAAGCTCTCGGCGCTTAAAAGCTGAGAAACGGGCTTTTTATAGTAACGAAGGTCAATCATGACTATTTCACTGTAATTTTCGGCAAGAAACGGTACAAGACAGTGGGCAAATGAGTCCTTGATTACAAGCAGCCTGCCGCCCGTGTTTCCTGTTTTTATTCTGACTAATGGGTGATTACCGTCAAGGAAAACCGTGTATTTGTCGCTTCCGTTAAGGTTGCCGTCAAAAAACATGTTTCTGCTTTTTTCGGTCTTTCCGTCCTCAATTACAATTTCAGCCGCGCCGTCTGTTTTTTTGCTGCGCATAATCTTCATTGTATCAGGCTTTGTCAGTGTATAAAGCGATGTTGAATATGATGTTCCGTAAAAATCCCCGGCATTCTGAATATAAAAGCTGTTTTCCTCTGCCGCAGTCAGATTTAACGCCCTGCAGATTTCAGTGTAACCGATATAGGCTCCGCCGCATGTCCAGTGATGGTCTGTTTTATAAAAAATCTGTCTGTCATCCTTCTGGGTCTTCAGTGCTTCGGTAAGGTTTATGAACTGCAAGCTGTCGCCGTACTGTGCGGACAGCTTTTTAAAGTATTCGTCATCGCTGTATGTGAGCGCGTTTTTCGGCAGCTTTTCACCGTAGATGAAGCCTTTTTCGGGTACTGCGGCAATCGCCGTCGGAATATCCGTACTTCCCGCAAAGGCAGTGATTCGTCTGACATTTGTATCAAAACGGTTCTCTCTGTCAAACGGCTTTTCTATAAGCCATCCGTCAGAGCCGAGATAAACTCCGTTGGAGCCGTTATTTCCCCCGATAAGCTCAAAATAGGAATTCAGACTCACAAGCACGTTTCTGAACGGGGCATGGTCGGAAAGATATTCCTCAAATTCCGATGTAAACTTACCCGAGCATAGCGATTCAAAACTGAATTCCGGAAACCCGGCAAGGTACCGTTTTTCTGTTTCCGAGAAGCTGCTTTTCGGCATGAAAACATAAAGAACGGCAGCCGCGAAGATAAAAACAATAAAAACGGCGGATATTAACTTTGATTTTGTTTTATTTTTCATATCAGAATTTGAAGTAAAGGAAAGGATTGTAGCTGTCGCCGACAATTGATGCGGTTGAAAAAACAAGAATCACCGCAACCGCGATTACTTCGGCCGCAACAAAGCCTTTTCTTTCACGAAGTTTCATATATGTTTTTCTTATTATCGGTGTTGACGCAATGCAGGCTGCGGCAAGCAACAGTACCGAACCCTTTATGACCGCAAGAGCGTCTGCCGATATAAATCCGCCGCTGAACAGCCTCGGTATGAATTCGAGCATTGCCGAAAGTCCGCCGACATCGTCTGCAAAATAAAAAATAACCCAGCCGAAAACGATGAAAAACAGCGAATAAATATGCGAGACAAAAGACGGAAGCCTGCTGAGCGCTTTAAGCAGGAACAGCTTTTCAATTATGAGAAGTATTCCGAAATAAAGTCCCCAAAGTACAAAATTCCAGCTTGCGCCGTGCCAGAGACCGGTAAGCAGCCACACAGTTAAAAGATTCAGCAGTGTTCTCATTTTGCCCCGGCGATTGCCTCCGAGGGGGATATAAAGATATTCTCTGAACCATGTGCCGAGAGATATGTGCCATCTGCGCCAGAATTCCGTAATGCTCTTTGAAATATACGGATAATTGAAGTTCTCAAGAAATTCAAATCCCAGCATATTGCCAAGACCGCGAGCCATATCCGAATAGCCGCTGAAATCAAAATAAATCTGAAACGAGAACGCGATAACGCCGACCCATGCGCCTGCGGCACCGCTGTTCTGCGTTTCTCTGAGCGTATCCCACAGCTCTCCCATAGGGTTTGCAAGCAATACCTTTTTGGCAAGGCCGAGAACAAACAGTCTTACGCCGCGCGAAAACTGTTCAATGCTTTCGCGTCTGTTCCCGAGCTGAATATCAACATCTCTGTACCGTACAATCGGACCCGCAATAAGCTGAGGAAACAGCGAAACGTAAGTGCCGAACGCCACAATATTTTTCTGCGCCTCAGTGTCCTCACGGTAAACATCTATGGTGTAGGACATTATCTGGAACGTATAGAAGGAAATGCCTATCGGCAGGGGAATGCTGATTTTCGGAATGTTTAAAAACGGCAGAACAACATTCAGATTTTCGGTAATGAAGCCCGCATATTTAAAGAATCCGAGTATTCCCAGGTCGATTATTACCGATAAAACAAGAATCAGCTTCTTGTTCTTTTTCGATTCCGTTCGGGCAATCAGCAGACCTGCGATATAGTTTATTACAATTGAAAACAGCATAAGCAGAACCATGACGGGTTCGCCCCAGCCGTAGAACACAAGGTCGGATATTAAAAGAAAAGTATTTCTGAATTTTCGCGGAAGAACATAGTATACCGCAAGAACAACCGGCAGAAATACAAACAAAAACAATGGACTTGAAAATACCGTTTGTCCTCACTCCCATACAAGAATCTGTGTTATTGTTTATTTGAAAAATCCGTTGTAAATCTCTGCCATTGTACTCTGTTCGGCTGAAATAAACATTGCGACATAAACGCCGTTGGTGATAACCTCGCTTGAACCGAGAATGCTGTACTGAGCAGGGTCGTAGTTTTTCATGCTGTCCTTCTGATATTCTATATGCTCGTTAAGCAGAGCTTCAATTTCTTTTGCCGAGGCCTCGTCAGCAGCCTTAATGATAACAATTTCATCCTTATAACCGCAGGCGTCCTGTACGGCGGCGAATTCCGCGGTTTTGTCTGCCTCTATGCCGTAATAATCGGCAAGGTCCTCTGCGGCAAGCTCAACGGTTTCCGCGGGCATTGAAACGCTTCCGGTGATTTTCTGATAAATCTCTTTAACGTTAACGGCTTCAGCCGCATTATTTCCGCAGGAAGCGAGCATAACAAGAATCATAAGAACAGCTGTGACTGACAGTATTGTTTTTTTCATATTTATTTCTCCTTACTGAAATTTTTATTAAGATAATTTACCCATGCTTTGCATCCTTCAAATGTCATATGAATGCCCTTTCCTTCGGGGTCACTGCAATAGGATTTAATCAAAGCACCCTTTGAATCCTTCATAACCGACGCGACATCAACATAGGTATATCCGTTTTCATCGCAAAACTTTTTCAGTGCCGAATTGAACTTGTCAATATTTGCGTTGCTGAAGCTGCCTCTGTCACGAAGCGCGGGAGTTACGGATTCAATGTATATATCTATGTCGGGATTTTTTCCTTTTATCCTGTTTATACATTTTTCTGCGTTACCGATTCCTTCTTTTACGGAATATATGCAGAAATCATTCATTCCGAGCATAATAAATACTTTCTCTGCTTTTATAAGAGCAAGCGCGTCTTCAATATACATTTCTTTGCCCTTATATTTCGGATGAATTGAGTCTTTTGTTCCGATTTTCGGAAGCGTATTGGAATAACCCATGCTGCCCTCTGTCAGAAACTTTGCTTTCCCGAGGCATTCACGCCCTTTGTTTCTTTCAGATGTAACATAGTTCCTGAGTCCCAGTGTCACGCTGTCTCCTACAAAAACAGCGCCGTCAAAAAAGCTTTCGGAATAAGGTGCGGAAACCGCTTCGGTCTTTTCGGTGATATTTGTTGCTTTTTCTGTTTCTTTTTCTTTTTCTTTTTCTGTTTTAGCTTTTGTTCCTGTTTTTGTTTTTGTCACTTTTTTAGTTTTTATTTCTGTTTTTGATTCAGGCTCAGTCGTTATTTCTTCGGCAGCTTCTGATGTAATATCATCTTTAACCTCAGTAACTTCGGTGCTTTTTTCGGAGGTGCTGACCGAAGGGCTGTTCTCTGCTGCGGTTGTGGTACTTTCCGTTTCGTCCTTGCTGCCGCAGCCGCAGAATAAAGATAAAAAAACCAGTAAAAATGCAATAAAAACTGATATGTATCCGGTTCTGTTCAAAACAACATCTCTTTCTTTTAATTTCGTATTTTATATTATATCATTACAGGAAAGTATGTCAATGTATGTCATAAAAAAAGTCAGTCTGTGCGGAATATCTTAACCCCGTCAGACGGGCGATTGTGACGGAAACGGGAGGCGTTTTGATTTGTAACCGTGCAAAAAATACCGTACGCAATGCTGTTGCCTGAGAGCGCATTGCGTACGGTATGTATTTTCAGATTTAATTTCAGTCAGACCGGTTCTGTGATGAAGCTTTAGTTTTCTGATATGCGAGCCTTAATCTTTTTTCAGCCTTTTAATTTCAGTCATATTCTTCGGCTCCAGAATTTCCGCAAGCTGTTCTTCGCTGAAGAGTCCGTCACGCAGAACGATATCCCTGACGGAAACACCTGTCTTAAGCGATTCTTTGGCAATGTCCGCCGCTTTTTTATATCCGATATACGGCTTGAGGGCGGTGGCAATACCGACGCTTCTGTGAAGAAGCTCGCTGCAATGCTCCTCGTTGACAACAATGCCCGAAATGCAGTTATCAATCAGCGTGCCGATTGCGTTTGTGAGAGCCTGGATGCCTTCAAAAAGGCTGTAGAATATAACGGGCTCAAATGCGTTCAGCTCAAGCTGACCTGCTTCCAGACGTGTAATCATGATTTGATATCCTTTCTTTTCAGATTGTTTTAATCAATATATATATGCGGAAGAAAATATCTTTCACAGCTTGATTTTATCATAATGCACAAAAATTTTCAACAAACAGAGCTACGATTGTGCATATATTTTGTAATAAGGTACATTACAAAATGTAATGGAAATACGAACACATTACGGGATACAGACGCTTCGGTTACGGTACTGACACAGCCACAGCATTGAATCACGGAGGCTATTTGTTTTGCGGAGGGATAACGGCAAACGATTGATGTATATTTGATTATTGAAATCTCACCTATTGCAATATTTCTCCGTGTGCCATATAATAATTAAAACGGAAAAAACAGACGCCTTTTTCCGTTAAATCTGTATGAAGATAAGATTACCCGGAGGAGCATTATATTATGATAGTGATTATTACGGGCGCATCGCACACGGGGAAAACACGGCTGGCACAGATGATGATGGAGAAATACCGTTATCCGTATATATCCGAAGACCATATTAAAATGGGATTAATAAGAAGCGGATACACTGAGCTGACTCCGGAAGACGATGAAAAAATGACAGGGTATTTGTGGCCGGTTATCAGAGAGATGATTAAAACAGCGATAGAAAACAACCAGAATCTGATTGTTGAAGGCTGTTATGTTCCGTTTGACTGGAAGAAGGATTTTGACGGTTATTATTTAAGCCGGATAAGTTTTATCTGTCTGTGCTTCAGTGACGGATATATTGATTCTCATTTTGATGATATAAAACGGCATGCTTCGTGTATTGAGCGCCGGCCGGATGATGATTACTGCACAGCAGAAGCTTTGAAGCGTGACAACAGATTTTTCCTTGAGGGCTGCAAAAGGCATAACCTTGAAACAGTATTGATTGAAAACAATTATACCGAAACAGTAAAGGATATTACGGAGCAAAGCATCACGGCAGTTCCGTAGCTTCAGGTAAATATGATGAAGGACTTAAAAAAACGGGCAAAGCAGTTAAAAACGGATATACCTGCTGTGTTTCTTTCGTTAAAGGATAAGAATACGCCTGCCGGTGCAAGGATTCTGGCGCTGATAACTGTCTGTTATGCGCTTTCGCCGGTAGATTTAATACCGGATTTTATTCCGGTACTCGGTTATCTGGACGATGTAATAATTCTGCCTGCTCTGATTGCTCTCACGGTGAGACTTATTCCGAAAGAAGTCTGGCTGAAAAACAGAGAAGCCGCTGTCGGAATGTGGCAGGACGGCAAGCCGAAAAAGTGGTATTATGCTCTGCCGGTTGTTCTGATATGGCTGTTGATAATTCTGATTATTGTAAAAGCGGTTTTTATTAAATAAATGATTCGGTATCGGTCTGACTGCAAATGAACATTGTAGATTCAGAAAAGAAATATTTACATTACATATTTAAAATGGGAGGTTATTCATGAAAGTCTTTACATCGGTAATCACGGTATTTGCCATTGTGTTTTCATTCTTTTCGGGAATGTTTGCAAAGGACAAAACAGTCTATTACTTCGATTCTGTCAAGGGCTCTGATTTCCATAACGGCAGAAGTGCGGGAAAGGCATTTAAATCTCTTGAAATGATGAATAAAATCAGACTTAAGGCGGGAGATACGGTTTACATCGCCTGCGGCAGCGAGTACCGCGGTCAGCTCATATGCAGAGAGGGCGTAACCTACACCTCCTACGGCAGCGGTGAAAAGCCGGTTTTCCTCGGCTCCGTCAGTGCGGACGAAGCGAAAAAGTGGAAAAAGACAGACATTCCCGATGTGTGGGTGTACAGTCAGAAATTTGACGATGATGTCGGCAATATCATTTTTGACGGCGGTAAGGCTGTCGGCTTAAAGCAGATAACGGGAATATTCAATTTCAAAGGCTCGGCAGAAGAGCTGAAGTCCGACCTTTCCTTCTGGCACAGTACAGACAATAAAAAGGTTTACCTTTACAGTGAGCAGAACCCTGCCGTGCGTTTCGGTGAAATTGAATTTGCGCTTTGCAAGCACGTTGTCAACCTTGCAAAGGGCGTAACCGTTGACGGAATTCGCGTTCTGTACGGCGGCGCTCACGGTATTACGGGCGGCAATTATAACGTTACAGTCAGAAACTGCGAAATCGGCTGGACAGGCGGTTCAATACAGCCGGGACTTGACCGTGTTGTAAGATACGGAAACGGCATTGAATTCTGGGCGGATTCAGAAAATGTACTGGTAGAAGACTGTTATATTTATCAGATTTATGATGCAGGTATAACATTCCAGTCAAACGCCGATTCAAAAATCGAAAATATCACCTTCAGAAATAATGTAATTGAAAAATGCACTTATTCATTTGAATATTTTAACGGCGAGGGCGGACTGCTCAGAAATATTCTTATCGATTCAAATACGTTCCGCGATGCGGGAAAGGGCTGGGGCGTGCAGCGCTGTGACCCTGCCAATACGGCGAGCATCAACTCATGGACACATGTGAATGACTGTGAAAACTATGTGATTTCAAACAACATTCTCGACGGTTCAACCTACTCGCTGTTTATTATCAGCAGTCAGACGGGCAACCTTCCCGTGCTTGATTCAAACACATATATTCAGTATGAGGACGGAATGCTTACCAAAGAAGTAAAGTTTTCGGGCTGCGATGAATATCTGAAACAGCTTGACCCGCATGCGGAAATAATTAATAAAAATGATGTCTGAGAACCGTCTGATACGCGTACATTCAATAACCCGACAGCAGACAAATCCGGGTGTGGTCTATGCACCGGAATATCTGAATCTGCAAACAAATCCCGCGCCAATACTGAGGAAGAAGATGCTTGTATGATACATCCCGACAGAAAAAAAGCAAAAAGGTACGATAATCCCGGACGGTGCAGGGCTTTTACGGATGCGGTCTACAGCGGTGAATCCGACACTGCCGACAATCTTATGAAGGTTCTGAATGACTGCAATCATCAGTTTGACCCGCCTGAAAGCGAATACGTTCCGCTTATTGGAGACCTTCACGGACACAGCAGCTTTTCCGACGGCATAATCGACCCGGACGAATATTACCGCAGGCTGAAGGAAGATGTCGGTCTTGATTTTGCCGCGCTTACCGACCACGACCACGGGGGAGTGGGCAAGCCCGAGCTGTGGGTGGGCAGCCCGTCAAAATGGGATAAAATGAAGGCTCTCGCGAAGAAATACTATGAACCGGGTAAATTCACAACATTTCTTGCGTATGAGAGGGATTCCTATCCGTTTTATAACAATATGATTCTGTATTTCAACAGCCACGACGCCGATATGGTACGCGGTGTGCGTGACGGCGAAATTACAGAAGACGAGCTTCATGCGCTGCTGAAGCGTGACGATGTTATCGCTTCTCCGCACGATACATATTATCTTTCTTCTGCTGCGGATTTATCGTATATGCCGCTTGACTTAATGACGCCGCTTATGGAGATTATTTCCCGCGGCGATGCCGCCGAATACATGGGGAATCCCGCTTTCGGCGAAGCATACTGCTGTGAGGGCGGATTCTTTCAGGACGCGCTGAAGCGCGGCGCCGAAATGGGTGTTATCGGAGGCTCCGACGACCACAGAGGCGAGGGCGGAGTTATAACCGGGCGTGAATATCCGTTCAATTTCCCGGGACTTACGGGCGTATGGGCAAAGGACAATACGCTTGAGTCCGTTTTTGAAGCATTGAAGGCAAAGCGCACATACGCATTCATGGGCGGAAGGGTCACGGTTGATTTCCGCATAAACGGGTATTACATGGGTGAAAAGATTTCCCGCGGCAAAGACGGCGACCTGCATATCTGGTTTTCGGTGAATGCCGACGCACCCGTAAAGCAGGTGACGCTCGTCAAGAACTGCCGCAATTACATGATTTTCAATAAAGTAAAAAGTTACCTTGCGATTGACTATCATCAGGAAACCGAAAAAGACAGCTACTATCTCCGTGTTGAGCTTGCAGACGGCAGATTCGGCTGGACAAGCCCGATATGGGTGACTGAATAAACAAAAGCGTTCCGTTTCCGGGACGTTTTAAAAATTTTTCATACGCAAAAGCCGTCCGATCTGACCCGTAAAGTCAGAATCAGACGGCTCTGTTATTATACTCTGTTTTATTTACAGTCTTCAAAGACTGCACGGTATTCGAAAAATATCAGCGGAATTAACTGAACTGAGAGTTATAAAGCGTACTGTAAAAGCCTCGCTGCCTAAGCAGCTCATCGTGGCTGCCCGATTCGGTAATCCTTCCGTCTTGAATAACAAAAATTTTATCGGCGTTCTGAATGGTAGACAGACGGTGCGCAATAACAAAGCAGGTTCGCCCTTTCATCAGCTCCGTCATTGCTTCCTGAATTTTGATTTCCGTTCTTGAATCAACGTTCGATGTCGCTTCGTCAAGAATCAGCATTTTTGAATCCGACAGCATGGCTCTCGCAATCGTAATCAGCTGTCTCTGACCCTTGGAAATGTTTACGCCCTCATCGGTAAGCACTGTGTCGTAGCCGTCGGGCAGGCTGTCAATGAAATGGTCGACTCTTGCTGCCTTTGCCGCCGCCTTAACCGTTTCCATTGTTGCGTCCTCACGCCCGTATGCGATATTGCTGTATACGGTTCCGCCGAAAAGCCATGTATCCTGAAGCACCATTGTATAAGCTTTTCTCAGCGATTCGCGCGTTATATCCCTGTATTCTCTGCCGTCCAGGGTGATTGTACCCGAGTCGGGGTCATAGAATCTCATCAGAAGATTGATGAGCGTTGTCTTGCCCGCGCCGGTCGGCCCGACAAAGGCTATTGTTTCGCCCGGCTTTGCCGTAAAGGAAATATTTTTGAGAATCGTTTTTTCAGGCGTGTAGCCGAAGGATACATTGTCAAATATTATTTCACCGTTTGTTTCCTTCAGCTCGGAGGCGTTATCTCCGTCTGCCTTTTCGGGGCTTTCGTCAAGGATTCTGAAAACTCTGTCCGCCGCCGAAAAAGCCGACTGAAGCTCGCTGAGAATATTGGCGAATTCATTTATCGGTCCCGCGAACTTTCTTGAATACTGAACAAACTGGGCAATGCCGCCGAGTGTTATGAAGAAAAGGGAGCCTGCCTTTACGGTTCCGTTCTGTGACATCATGTAAAGAATTCCTCCCAGAATCATTACGAGAGAAATTGAAAGATTGTTGATAAAGTTGACGGTCGGTCCCATTGTGCAGCCGTAGTAATCCGCTTTGTAATACGCGTTCATTGAATCCGTATTGCGTTCGTTGAAGCGCCTGCTTATTTCTTCCTCACGGTGATATGCCTGTATCGTTCTGCAGCCCGACAGCATTTCCTCGGCATAACCGTTAAGCTCGCCGAGCTTTTTTGAACGGGTATGGAAAAGCGGTCTGATATGCTTTGAACGGTAACGGGTAAAAAGAACCGCGATGGGAACGGTTACCGCAAAAACAAGCAGGAGCGGCTTCGATATTCTCCACATGAAGGCGACCGAGCCGAGAACCGTATATATGCTTGTCATAATCTGAAGAAGGTCATTTGAAAGGGACGCGTTTATTGTATCAATATCATAGGAAATATGGCTGACGATATCGCCGGTAGGGTGCTTGTCAAAATAGCCGACGGGGAGCGATGTCAGCTTTTCAAAAAGCTGTTTTCTCATTGTATACACAATTTTCTGGCTCATTCTTAGCATCAGCACCGCGAGAATATACGAAATCATTGCCGAAAGCACATAGCAGACAAGCATTTTTACCGTACTGCTCTTCACAACGGTAAAATCAACTCCGTCCGGTCCCGCAAGCGCGTCAATTGCATCGCCCGAATATTTCGGTCCGAGAAGCGAGAGCTGATTGGAAATAAGGGTAAAAACAACCGCGGGGATAAATATGTACCAATAGCTCATCACATATCCGCACAGACGGAGAAAGATGCCTTTTGTATCCTTTTTGTTTTCCTGCTTTTTACTCAACAAAAGCACCTCCCATCTGCGATTCGCTTATCTCACGGTACTCCTCGCAGGCTTCGATAAGCTCCTCATGCCTGCCCATGCCGATAATTTTTCCGTAATCCATGACGATAATAAGGTCGCAGTCCTTGACGGAGCTTACTCTCTGCGCAACGGTAATCACTGTTGTGTCCTTAAGATTTTCCGCAAGGTCGTGACGCAGTGCTGCGTCGGTTCTGTAATCAAGCGCCGACGAGCTGTCATCAAGTATCAGTATTTCGGGTTGAGCCGCAAGCGCGCGTGAAATCAGCACACGCTGCTTCTGCCCTCCCGAAATATTTGTTCCGTGCGGCGAAAGCTCATGACCGTAGCCCTCGGCAAAATCCGTGATGAATCCGTCCGCCTGCGCGATTTTTGCCGCGCGGCGAACTGTGCCGGCGTCTACGCTGCGTCCGAAGCTTATGTTTTCCTCCACGGTTTCGGCGTAAAGGAAATCCTGCTGAAGAGCGGTGCCGAACATTTTGTAAAGGCGTTCCTTTTCTATTGTTCTTATATTCTCGCCGTTGATATAGATGCCGCCGCTGTCAGGCTCATAAAAACGAAGAAGCAGCTTGATTATGGTTGATTTGCCCGAACCCGTTGCTCCGATAATGCCGATATGCCCGCCTTTTTTAACCGAAAAATCCACACCGTCAAGGTTGTTTCTTTTTCCGCTGTAGGTGAATACGACACGGTCGAATTTTATGTGCGCATCAGTTTCAATATCGGGATAATCTGCCTTTGACAGCACGGGAATATCCTCCTTCGCAAGCAGAACCTCTTCGATTCTGTTGGCGGAGGCGGCACACTTGGTGTACATCACAAACATTCTTGTTACCGACATGAGCGCCATGGAAATCTGAGTGAAATACTGCATGAAGGCGATGATTGTCTCGGGCTGGGAAACACCTTTTGTGACATATACTCCGCCGAGAACAATTACCGCGACGCTGCCCAGATTCATAAAAATATTCATCAGCGGATTAATGCTGCTCATAATCATACCCGCGTGAATCTCGTCGTCCGAAAGGGCTTTGTTGACTCCGCTGTACCGTCTATGCTCATAGTCGGTTTTTGAAAGAGCCTTTATAACTCTTATGCCCTGCATATCCTCACGCACAACCGAAACCATTCTGTCGGTTGATTTCTGAACCTTTGTGTACAGCGGAATGCCCTTCATTCTGATAAAAAACACAACTCCGAAAACAAGAGGGAGCATGGCAATCATTACAAGCGCAAGACGCGCGTCCATGAACAGGGTTATGGCGATTCCTCCGATAAGAAGAATCGGTGCGCGTACTCCGAGGCGCTGCATCATATTGACAAATCCGTGAACATTGTATGTATCTGTGGTGATTCTTGATTCAAGAGAAGGGATGGTAAAGTCGTCCGTCTGTGCCGCGGAAAGCCTGAGAGTTGAAAGAAACAGGTCTTTTCTGAGCTGTTCGGCAAAATTTCTCGATACCTTTGACGCCATGCGGTTTGCCGTAATGTTGAAAATGCAGGCAAGCGCAGAGCAGAGTATCATAAGACAGCCCCAGAGGACAATGTCCTTTGTCGACCGTGTGATTACATCCTTTAAAATATAGCTCAGAATGTACGGCAGCATCAGCTCGGAGACTGTACCCGCAACCTTTATCGTGAAGCCGATACCCATCCTGCCGAGATACTGCTTCAGATAACTAAATACCGTTTTCATTATGGTTCTCCGTTCCGTATATGATTTCAAGTGAATTCGCCGTCATTTTTTCAAGGACTTCCATAAAAAGGCGGTATTCTTCATCGCTGATACCCGCGGTCATTTTTTTGTTCCAGTCCTTGGTAATCTCCGTTATCTCGGGAAGAACATTCTTCATCTTTTCTGTGGGGAAGACAAGCATTTCGCGCTTATCCCTTTCGCTTACCCTGCGTTCTATGTACCCGTTATCCTCAAGATACGCAAGGTGCCTTGTTACATTGCTTTTGTTCAGGCACAGATGCCGTGCAAGCATGTCCTGAGACTGTCCCGGATTTTTACATACCGCAAAAACATAGCTGTGATATATCCCGGGCAGATTGGATGCGGAATTTTTTGCTCTGTAGGACGAATAGCATCTGCTGATTATATTGATTTTCCGTGTCAGTGCCGCCATAATAACCCTCCGTAAAATTAGTTGCATTTAAAACTGTTGCATACGCAACTATTTTATTATATATTTTTTCCGCAGTCAAGCTTTCCGAAAGATAAATTACGGGCAGGAAAAAATCAGCGGAAAAACAACTTGAAGAATAAATATATTTGTTGATTGCCATATATGAATGTGATAATATATATCTATAAATATCTGACAGGAGGTATAGTATGTCAAAATGGGATGTAATTGTAATCGGTGCCGGAAACGGCGGACTTGCTTCGGCGGTTACATTTGCAAATGAAGGCAAAAAAGTTCTTATACTTGAAAAACACAACGTTCCGGGAGGATATGCGACAAGTTTCAGAAGAGGCAGATTTGAATTTGAGGCTTCCCTGCATGAGTTAAGCTCATACGGCTGTGTTCCCGGCGCGGGCAATATAAGAAGAATATTTGAGGAACTCGGAGTTCACGAAAAAATCGAATGGAGCAGAATTCCCGACGCTTACCGTATGATTACTCTTTCCGACCCTGACAAGATTGACGCGACAATGCCGTTCGGAGTCGGCGCATATATCGATAAAATGGAAGAGTATGTTCCCGGTTCAAGAAAGAAAATGGAGGAAATCTTTGCCCTCTGCGAAAGACTTACAAGAACGGGCGATTTCTTCGGCAATATCAGCTCAATCAACGGTCAGCTTGTTGAAGACCTTCTTGCGGACCACATGGATTTTGTCCGTGTCGCTCCCTATTCCTGCAACGAGGTTCTCAAGGCGGCAGGCATCCCGAAAAAGGCAAGAGATATTTTCAACGCCTACTGGTGCTATCTCGGCGTTGACTGCGACACAATCGGCGCAATCCATTATCTCGGACTCGTTGACAGATACATCAACTACGGCGCGGTATGTGCAAAGGGCAGAAGCCATGAATTAAGCTGCGCGTTCCAGGAACGTTTTGAGGAGCTTGGCGGAACAATTTATCTGAACAGCTATGTTGATAAAATCATTATGGAAAACGGCAAGGCTGTCGGCGTTCATGTAAAGGACAGAGACGAGCTTGAATATGCCGATGTTATTCTCTGCAACGCCGCGCCTCACAACGCTGTTGCAAAGATGATTGACCCGAAGGATTTACCCGAAATTGCCGTGCGGAAAACAAATGCGCGTAAATTCGCGGGCAGGGGCTTTACAATGTTCCTCGGTCTTGACAAATCACCCGAAGAACTCGGCATCAAAGAACACTGCTACATGATTTACGATACGGCAAACACGGTTCAGCAGGTTAAGAGCATGGCGACGATAGAGGGCAACAACGCTCAGGCTACCTGTTGTCTCAACAACGCCGTTCCGGGCTGCTCTCCCGAGGGAACAACAATTCTTTACTTCACAACTCTTTTTACCGAGGACTGCTGGAGCAAGGTTGACGAATAGGATTATGTAAAGACAAAGGAATACGTTGCCAATAAAATGATTGATAATTTTGAAAAGGCAACGGGTACAAAAATCCGTGACAGCATTGAGGAAATTGAAATTGCAACACCTGCCACATATGCGAGATATGCCGATGCGCCTCAGGGTACGATTTACGGCTACAGCGCAGAAAAGTGGGACGGCATTGTTCAGCGTCTTCTTATGCCTGCGTCTGACGATTTTATTCCTAATCTCTATTTTGCGGGCGGCTACGGTTCGCAGGGACTCGGGTTCGGCTCCGCATATACAAACGGATATCAGACGGCAAAGCGTGTAATGAAAAAGCAGCAAAAGGAGGCGCAGTCATGAGCAAGAGAAAATTTATTGTAAAATCCAACGCGATGGATATTGCGAACTTCGCAAAACTGATTCCCGTAAGAAAATCAAAGCTTGAAAACGGTTCTGCGGCTCCCGTGCCGAAAACATATCCCATCAACGAGCTTGCAAAGCTGAATCATCCCGGAAAAATGATTCTTGTCATCGACGATATCATTGCTCATTCCGACGATGTAAAGAGCTTTATTCTTAAATCCGCCGACGGAAGCAGGCTTGCTCCGTTCCGCGCAGGTCAGTATCTTACGCTTCAGCTGAAAATCGGCAGCAGCATAGTTACAAGACCGTATTCAATTGCGTCAACACCCAACAACGCAAGAGAGGGCTTCTATAATATTACGGTCAAGCGCGTTCCCGACGGATTCGTTTCAGGCTGGATTCTTGATAATTTCAAGGTCGGCGACAGTGTCAGTGCATATTCTCCCGAGGGAACCTTCGTATACGAGCCTATCCGCGACGCAAAGACGGTTGTCGGTATTGCGGGCGGCAGCGGTATCACTCCGTTCCTGTCCCTTGCAGGCTCAATCGCCGACGGCACATGCGACGCAAACCTTGTGCTTCTGTACGGCGCAAGAACGGTGAAGGACCTTGTTTTCAAGGCTGAGCTTGACAAGCTTGCCGAAAACGAAAAAATCAAGGTTGTTTATGTCCTTTCCGACGCAAAAACACGCGGATACGAAAAAGGCTTTATTGACGCGGAGCTTATAAAAAAATATGCCCCGGAGGAATACAGCATTTTCCTCTGCGGTCCCAAGGCTATGTATGAATTTGCGGGAAAAGAGATTGAAAAGCTCGGTATACGCAAAAAGTTTGTCCGCTTTGAGCTTTTCTCATCAGCTTCAAAGGCCGAGCAGATTCCCGGTTTCCCGATGGATAAAGCGAATCTCAGTTTCAGACTTACGGTTAAGCGCTTCGGAAACGAAACGGTTACCGACTGCCTTTCAAACGAAAGCATTCTTGTTGCGCTTGAAAGAGCGGGAATTGAAGCTCCTGCGCGCTGCCGCAGCGGCGAGTGCGGATTCTGCCGTTCAAAGCTTGTTTCGGGCGAGGTCTTTATTCCTCAGAACACCGACGGCAGACGAATTGCCGATATTAAATTCGGTTATATTCATCCATGCTCAACCTATCCGATGTCGGATATCACAATAAAAATAGACTGAGGCATACAGCCGAAATAACAAAGCATCAGAATCTGTAATGAAAAACGGTGATATTATGAAAATAAGAACACTTCATTTTACCGAACCGGGCAAAAATTTTGAGGACGGCTGTCCTGTCGGCTGCGGAAACATGGGCGCCATGATTCTCGGTGACGGTACCGACGAAAGAATATGGCTTGCGCATGAAAGCATCTGGTCGGGCGGCGAACAGAACGGCAACGACGGGGGCTTCCGCGACAAGGTGGATGTTCTGAGAAAAATGTACCTTGACGGCGATATGGCATCGCTTGACGATACAGCCGGAAAGCTTATGCAGGACAGCATTCACAGAATACAGTCCGTTGAATATGCGGGACTTCTGCATATAAATCTCGGGCAGGGCAGGGTTGAAAATTACAGCCGCGACCTTATTCTCAATACGGGCGTTTTCAACGCTTCGTTCACCAAGGACGGGTGCAGAATAACCCAGCAGGCATTTTCAAGCTACCCCTTTGATGTTACCTGCGTCAGATACGGCTTTTCCGTTCCGCATGACCTCAGCTTTTATGTTGAAAGAGAAAACATACTTTCGTGTGGCTTTGAAAACGGCATTCTCTCATACATCGGCGTCACGCAGTCAGGCGGACACAGGTTCAGGGTTGGCATAAAGCTTGTCACCGACGGAAAGACGGAAGCTGACGGAGGCATGGTCACGGTAAAGGGCGCAGCCGAGGTTCAACTTTATATAAGCATTGCCACTGACTTTGATTTCGGTGAGGGCTTTGAAAAAGCGGTTGACGATGTTCTTTCGGAATGTGACGATTACAGTGAGATATTCGAAAACCACTGCGAGGACTTTTCTGCGCTTTTTGACCGTTCGGACATTGCGTTCGACGAGGACGAGGCCGTTAACGGGCTGAGCGTAAAGGAGCGCCTTGCAAGGCTTAAAGCGGATGCGGACACAAACGATTTCGGACTTTTTAATCTTTATTATGCCTTCGGCAAATATCTTCTCATTTCTTCATCGCGCGAGGGTACTCTTCCGGCAAATCTGCAGGGCGTGTGGGTCGAAAAGCTCAACAATCCGTGGAATGCCGATTATCACACCAATATAAATATTCAGATGAATTACTGGCTTGCCGAGGTTGCGAATCTTCCGGATTGTCATCTTCAGTTGTTTGATTATATGAACAGTATTCTGCTTCCCGCCGGTCAGAAAACGGCGGAGGTGAACTATCGCTGCAGAGGCACCGTTGTGCATCATCTGAGCGACATTTACGGCTACACCGCACCTGCCGACGGACTGTGGGGCATCTGGCCTCTCGGCGGTGCATGGCTTTCAACGCACATGTGGGAGCATTACCTCTTTACGCAGGACAGGGAATTCCTCCGCACGCAGGCTTATGATTATATGAAGGCGTGTGCGCTGTTTTTCATAGATTATCTGTTTGAGGATAAGGACGGACATCTTATTTCGGGCCCGTCAATGTCGCCGGAAAACCGGTATTACGTTAATACTCCCGACGGCCGAAAAGAGGCGTTTATCGCTTTCTCGCCGACAATGGATATCGAGATTATCACAGCGGTTTTCAGAAATTATATTGAAGCGGAAAACATTCTCGGCATTGACGGCGAAACGGCGGCGCAGGCCGCGGCTGCGCTCTCAAAGCTTCCCGAACTCAGGGTCGGCAGACACGGTCAGCTTATGGAGTGGATGGAGGACTACGAGGAACCCGAACCGGGTCACAGGCATATTTCACACGCTTTTGCACTCTATCCCGACAATCTTATCAACGAGAATACGCCTGAGCTTTTCAAAGCCATAAGAACCACTCTTGAAAGACGCCTTGCAAGCGGCGGAGGACATACCGGCTGGTCAAGGTCGTGGCTTATCTGCCTTTTCGCAAGACTCAAGGACGGCGAAAAAGCCTTTGAAAATATAAGACTTCTGCTGACAAAGTCCACTGCCGACAGCATGCTCGACACTCATCCGCCGTTCCAGATTGACGGCAATTTCGGCGGCGCGGCGGGAATTGCGGAATCGCTTCTGCAGAGCCATGAGGGTTATATTTCACTGCTTCCCGCAGTGACCTCCGATGCCTGCGGTTCGTTCAGAGGACTCAGAGCAAGAGGAAACCTTGAGGTAAGCGCGGAATTCAGAAACGGAAGGGTTATATCCTTTACAGTCAATTCCGATGCGGATAAAGAAATTAAAATTAAACTTCCTTTGTGCAATACCGTTCTCTGCTCAGCGGAAAAGATAAACGCAGAAAACGGACTGTTCGGTATAAAGACAAATACCGAATATCAGACGGTATAAAACTTGTATGTTAAAACGGACAAAAGGAGATGCTTATATGAATAATAAGCTTGAAAAGAGGCGTTCGGGTTTTTCAATGTGGCTGCTTGTCTGGGGACTCGGTCTTGCCGGACAGATTTGCTGGAATATGGAAAATCAGTGGTTCAACACGTTTGTATATGCGAAAATCAGCAAGGACCCGTCAATAATAACGGGCATGCTCATCTGCTCCGCGGCGGCAACGACATTTGCGACATTTTTCTTCGGCACATGGGCGGACAGAACGGGTAAAAGACGCAAGTTTATATCGTGTGGCTATATTCTTTGGGGTATTTTTACAATAGCTTTCGGACTTACCGAGTTTATCAGCAAGGATCTTTATATGCTTATGGCAATCATGGTTGTGCTTGCGGATACTGTCATGAGCTTCTTCGGCTCAATGGGCAACGATGCGGGCTTCAATACATGGACAAACGATATAATGACAGAAAAGAACCGCGGACAGATTGGCGCGGCACTTGCAACTCAGCCTGTTCTCGGCACAATTCTCGGTACGGTTGTCGGCGGTATTCTTGTCGGCGAAAATGACAATTATATGCGCCTGTTCATTGTCATGGGCGTATTTGTAATCATTTTCGGCATTGTCTCAATGTTTACGCTCAATAAAAACGACGATGTTGAGCCGTCAGTCAAAGGCTCGTTTGCAAAGCAGTTTTTCAGCGTTTTCAATTTCAGACAGTTCTTTAAGCTTAAAGAGCTTGTGCTTGTAAATGTTGCCGTTGCGGTATTCTTCATCGGCTTCAACGTTTATTTTGCGTACATCGGCAATTATCTGATTTATTATCTCGGATATTCCGCCGATATGATGGGTATTATCGAGGCTGTTCCGCTTGTACTCGCCATGCTTACGGCAATTCCCATCGGCTCGCTTATCAATAAGAACAAGCATCCGTTTATCGGTATCGCGGCGGTGATTATCAACATAATCGGCCTGTTCATTATCTTCCCGATAAAGTCTGCGGATGTTGACCCGACAAAGATATTCAATCTCCGTGTATGGCTCGGAATTTTCGTAGTCGGCGTGGGTTATGTCGCAATGCTTCAGACAACAAAGGTCTGGACAAAACAGCTCTATCCCAAGGATTCAAAGGGACAGTTTGAGGGCATATGGATTCTCTTCTTTGTTCTCATTCCCATGGTCGGCGGCTCGCTCATCGGTCAGGCTGTTGTCAAGACGAGCGGTGAGACATTCCAAAACCTCGAGAGCGGACTTACGGAATATATTCCCAACGGAAATGTATTCCTTGTCGGTGCGTTTGTAATTGTGCTGACAGTTATTCCGCTGCTTATGACGGTAAAGCTCCACAGAGAAAGAGTAGCCGCAGAAAAAGCAGAACAGAAATAAGTGCATATAAGCAAACGGAGCAGAGATTTTTCTCTGCTCCGTATCTTTTTTGTTTACTTGTTTGTAGGATTCATTATCAGCGATGACAGCAAAACGGAGTAAATGTTGAAATGCTCGACGATTCTGCCGGGGTAAAGTCCGTTGAGATTTTCGAATGTATCATATTTTGTGTTCATAAACATTCCGTTTTTGCCGACTGAGGTATCGGTTGTTTCAAAGTAACCGGTATAGGAATCGCTGTTCGGCTTTTTGCCCATTGCGTACCAGTTTGTCGCTTCAAAATAGATATACTCAATTCCCCTGTCAACAAACGCCTGATGGTCGCTGACATTTGCGCACTGAGCAGGGGAGTAGGCAACGCTGTTCTGCGGCGCGGGGTTTTTGGCTGTCCAGGGATTTGTGAACAGACCAATCGGGTCGAGCGCCGGACCGTGACCGTTTTTGGCGTAATAGCCGTCGAGCTTCGCGGTGTTCCATGTATGGAAGCCGAGCTTTTCCGCACGCTTCATTGCCGTCTGATAAGCGCCGGTTCCGCTTACTTTGCCTGTTTCAAAATCGGTAACGCCGCCGTATATGTTGCAGTAATCTCCGAAAGCGAGAGAGTCCATGTTAATCATGAAGAGCGTGTTCGCAATTTCAGTTTCGCTCATGCTCTCTGCATAAGCGTCCGCGCCGAAAAGTCCGATTTCTTCATTGTCAAAGAAGACATATTTTACGGAATAAGGCATTTTCCTTCCCGCGAAGCCGACAGCGGTTGCAAGCAGAAGCGCAAGTCCCGAGCCGTTATCGCCTATGCCGTCTCCGTCATAGTGAGCGCCGACTATAACCTGCTTATTGCTTTTGCCGTCAACGGAAACAATAATGTTCCTGCCCGTGACAATTCCGCCGATTTTAATCTTCTGTTCCGTAATCTGCGATTTGTCATATCCCGCGTTGATAAGCTCTTCAATAATCCACTCGCGGCAGGCCTTTTTTTCAAAAGTGACATTGATGTCTCCGCGGTCGGGATATTTTTCGGCTATGATTTCAAGATAATCAAGGGCAGATGCCGTGAAATTATTCTCGAGGTTCATTATTTTCTCGCGTCCGCTGAAGCTGTAATCGGGACCGCTCTTTTTGAAAATTCCGCAGTTCAGAAAGAGCGATACGGCTATAAATAATGCCAGTATTCTTCTTATCATAAATTTACCTCCGAAGGTTTGTTATAAGTACGGTCAGATTACGGTGAACAGCTTTCCGAAAAATTCAATTATCCGGTAAAGCGGCTGCAGGAGCGCTGTGAAAATATCTGATTTTTCTTTTTCGCAGTTTCTGAGTACCGTGAATTCGTTGTATTTAAGGTCAACCGAAATTCTGTCATATATCTTTACGCCTGAGGCTTTGTCGGCTTCGTATGAAAGCGTGCCGTCTTTGCCGTCAAAGGTGGATTTCATAGTGCCTATAACAGTGATATCGCTGTTGTTTACTGTGTAGGTATAATAATCCTTTGACTGTCCGTCACAGCCTACGCCGCATACAAAAATTTCGCTGTTTTCCGCAAGCAGAAATCTTCTGCCGCCGTAGATGAATGTGTTGAATACCGTAACGTTTTCGCAGTCTGTTATTTCAAGAAAATCGGTATGAACTCTCGAAATCGGAATAAACCAGCAGTCAAAAAGGCGGTCCTCGGTGAGCCAGTTTTTAAGCTCGGGGACATCGATTTCGGAATATCCGTTTCTCGGCAGGCAGTTTCCGTTCTGCAGACAGCCCTCTATGAAAATATCAGAGCAGTTATCCGCCTTGATGAAGTTATCAATACAGCAGCCGACATTTCTCGACAGATAAACGTTTTCTGCGCCGTTCAGTTCAAAGCCGACGGATGAAAGCATCGCAAAATTGTTGATGACATGGGTGTTGTTTCCCGTAACCGAAACGGCAGGCATGGTGGGAATATATCCGCCGCTTTCATCTCTCGGACAGTTCAGAAGGAAATTTACTCTGATATTCATAAGTCCCGAGCCGTCACCTGCAAGAGTGATAAGCGGAGACTGTTTTCTGTTTACGTTGCAGTAGCCGTAATAGGAGAGAATAAGCGTTCCCCTTGAACATCCGCTTAAATCTCTTCCTGCGGCTGAGCCTGCTCCGCGAAGCTCAACGCCCACGGGAACGGTCACGGGACCGTCAAAGCGGTATGCTCCTGCGGGAAGGTAAACAATTCCTCCGGTTAAAGCCGCGGCGTCAAGCACCTCCTGCACCGCAGCGGAAGAATCTGTTCTGCCTGTTTTGTCCGCATTTACAGTATAAAGCACGGCGTTGGGCTTTTCATAGGTTCTGTTATAATCAAGAGTATAATTATCCGTGGAGGCCTTTTCCCTGTGGATATTCTTGCCCTTGATTTTTCCCTGCGTAACAGTGTTTGTAAGCATTACAACAGATTTATTGGTATCGTATATCGCATATTTTTCGCCGCATACAGTGCCGTTGCAGACTGAGTAGCCCCACTGCTTTCCGCGGTGCATTACCGAGCCGTTTTCGGCATAAATTCCGTATTCGCAGTCCGTCAGAGTCAGCTCAAAGAATGTGCCTGAGAAGGACGCTCTCGGACCGACGGCAAAGTAGATTCCGTATTTGCAGTTTTCGGCGGAAATGTCACAGAATTCGGGCCATTCGAGGTCTCCGAGAACAAATGCGGAAAGATTTGATTTTGTGTATGCGTTTATTTCATCGATATCCGGCGCGTTGTATTTTTCTCCCGCAGCAGCCCAGTAGCTGCCGCTGATATGAAGCGATTTTACGGTATCGACATCAGCGCTGTTGTAATTTGAAAGACCCTCAAGAAGGCAGGTCCCCTTTACGTTTTCAATTGTCAGCATTTCGTGACACTGATATTTATCGTTTTTCCATTCGGTACACGCACCGATGCCTCTGTAGGAGTTCAGCATGGTGCAGTTTCTGACTGTCTGAAGCATATAGTTTGCTCCGTATCCGTCAATATAAAATGTATACGGATAGGGGATAACGTTATCAATGCTCTGATTCGGATACCAGACTGTAAGTCCGACAGCTCCCGCGCTGCCGCCGACATTGAAAAGGGCCGGATTGTATGTATCCGAGGACGGTACATCGGCAATAATTACCGTGCCGTAATCCGTGCCTTCATCGGGATTCTGCCAGTCACCCATAACCGTTACAAAAGGACGGATTGTAATTCCCGAGCAAAGACGGTACGAGCCTGCGGGAAGAAATACCGTTCCGCCGCCGGCATTGTAAAGGTCGTCAATCGCATCCTGCAGTATCCCTGAGCAGTCATCTTTTCCAGACAGGTCTGCGCTGTACGGCGGTTCGCTCAGAACAATATCGGCAACGGTTACATCACGGGTGGGATAAACCGTTTCAACTATGCGCGGTTCCTGCTTCACCTGAGCCGAACAGACCGGAACCGAAAAGCAGATGACTAACAATGCGAGAAAAACAGACAGTGTCTTTTTCATAATTACACCTTCTTATTGACAGTGGTTAATCCGTACAGAATCATTGTCTGAAAACGGAAATGATTCTGTAAATTAATATAACTCATCTGAAGAAAAAAATCAATCCTTACGGAAGCTTCGGAGCTTATCCTGTTCCTGTTTCCGCCTGTTGTATTTAATTTCTGTATCTTTTTATGACTTCGTTTGACTTGACGGAAAATATGTGATAGAATCAATATAATATTACAAAAACGGAGGTGAACGGTATGACAGGGAAAAAACGTTTTACAGCCGGCGTTTTAGCGGCGGTATTTTTCTTTGTTATGCTGTTTTCCGTATGCTATGTTGCCGCCGAAACGCATCATGACTGCACAGGCGAAAACTGCATGATATGTTATCAGATAAACGCCTGCATCAATACGCTCAAAATAACCGTTCTTGCACTGACTGCAGTTGCGCTTGCTCTGTCGGCAATATATTCCGTTGTTACGGCGTCAAAGGATGACGATTCCGTTTCGTTTGACACCACGCTTGTATCGCTTAAAGTAAAACTTTCAAATTAAAACTGACTTTTCAGGGGGAGCAGTCTGCCTTAATCGGCGGACTTTTAAGGCGTTTGCCGCTTCCCTGTATTTTTGCGCCCTTATTCTGTCATGTTTTGATTCGGAGGTTTTATTTTTATGAAAAAAATCATTTCTTTTTTGCTTGCTGTCATGCTTCCCGTTACTCTTTTCTGCGGATGCGGAAATACAGTAAAAACAAATGCGGACAGGCTTTCCGTTGTGACAACAATCTTTCCCGAATATGACTGGGTTATGAATATTCTCGGTGATAAGGCTGAAAACGCCGGGGTGACAATGCTGCTTGACAGCGGTGTTGACCTGCACAGCTATCAGCCCACTGCCGACGACATTATTAAGATTTCCACCTGCGATTTATTCATTTATGTCGGAGGCGAATCTGACGAATGGGTGGAGGACGCGCTGAAAAATGCTCCCGAAACTCTTAATGCAATAAATCTGCTTGATGTTCTCGGCGATGCGGTAAAAGAGGAAGAAGTTGTAGAAGGCATGGAAGCGGAAGCCGAAGAAGAACCGGAAGAGCCTGAGCTTGACGAGCATGTATGGCTTTCTCTGAAAAATGCCGAAATACTTGTCAATGCGATTAAGGATGAGCTTGTAAAAATTGACGCGGACAATGCTGAAGCATATACCGCAAACGCATCCGCTTACTGTGATAAACTGAAAAACCTTGACAGTCAGTATAAGGCCGCCGTTGAAAATGCAAAAACAAAAACAGTTCTTTTTGCCGACCGTTTCCCGTTCCGTTATCTTACCGACGATTACGGACTCAGCTACTACGCCGCTTTTGTCGGCTGCTCCGCCGAAAGCGAAGCAAGCTTCGAGACAATCGCTTTTCTTGCAAATAAAACAGATGAATTAAAGCTTCCCGCCGTTATTACTCTTGAGGGAACAAATCATAAGATTGCGGAAACTGTTGTTTCAACTTCAGAAAGTAAAACCGCGAAGATTCTGACAATGGATTCAATGCAGTCCGTGACATCTGACGATGTTAAAAACGGAGCAAATTATATTTCAATTATGGAAAAGAATCTTGAAGCGCTTAAAACTGCGATTGCGTAAGGAGGCGGAATAATGGCTCAGCTCATCTGTGAAAATCTCTGCCTCGGATACGACGGCAAAGAAATTGTGCATAATCTGAATTTTTCGGTTGATGCAGGTGATTATCTCTGCATTGTGGGTGAAAACGGCTCGGGTAAATCAACCCTTATGAAAACTATGCTCGGTCTTCAGTCTCCGATATCGGGCAAGATTACAACGGGAGAGGGACTGAACAGAAACGAAATCGGTTATCTGCCTCAGCAGACTCAGGTGCAGAAGGACTTTCCCGCAACGGTGTGGGAGGTTGTGCTTTCGGGCTGTCAGGGGCGCTGCGGTCTGCGTCCGTTTTACAGTAAAGAAGAAAAGCAGCTTGCGGAAGAGAATATTGAGCGGATGGGGATTACCGAACTGAAAAAACGCTGTTACCGTGAGCTTTCGGGCGGACAGCAGCAGAGAGTTCTGCTTGCCCGCGCTCTGTGTGCAACGAGAAAAATTCTTCTGCTTGACGAGCCCGTTTCTGGACTTGACCCCATGGTTACAGCCGAAATGTATCAGCTTATTAAAAAGCTGAACTCTGACGGAATAACCGTAATAATGATTTCCCACGATATCAATGCGGCTCTTGAATACGCAAGTCATATCCTGCATATAGGCAAAAATATTTTCTTCGGAACAAAGGAAGAATATCTGAAAAGTGATGCGGGAATCGGTTTCAATCCGAAAGGAGGCGACCGATAATGGAAATTTTTGAAAAGCTTACCGAATATTTTGCTTTTCCGTTTGTTCAGTACGCACTGATTACGGGTGTGCTTATTTCACTGTGTTCATCTCTTTTAGGCGTGACTCTCGTGCTTAAACGTTTTTCGTTTATCGGCGACGGACTTTCACATGTTGCCTTCGGCGCAATGGCGATTGCAGCTGTGGTCGGACTTACAGATGATATGGCGCTCGTTCTGCCGGTTACCGTTATTGCGGCGGTATTGCTTCTTCGTACGGGACAGAATGCAAAAATCAAGGGCGATGCCGCAGTTGCGATGATTTCCGTCGGCGCGCTTGCAATCGGTTATCTGCTGATGAATATTTTCTCGACTTCATCAAACCTTTCGGGCGATGTATGCTCAACGCTTTTCGGCTCAACATCAATACTGACGCTTACTCAGACAGAGGTTATACTCAGCGTCGTTCTTTCGGTAATTGTCGTTGCCGCATTTGCATTTTTTTACAACAAAATTTTCTGCGTAACCTTTGACGAGAATTTTGCAAGAGCAACGGGCACAAAGGCAAGTGTTTATAATCTGCTGATTGCCGTAATCATTGCAATTATTATCGTGCTTGCGATGAATCTTGTAGGCTCGTTGCTTATTTCCGCGCTCGTTATTTTCCCTGCTCTTTCGGCAATGCGCGTTTTCAAAAGCTTCAAATCCGTTACAGTCTGTTCCGCGGTTCTTTCTGTGTTCTGTTCCTCGGCAGGCATACTGATTTCCATACTTGCGGGAACGCCTGTCGGCTCAACAATAGTTGCCGTTGACATTGCGGCATTTGCAGTATTCTCAATTATCGGAACAATTTCGGGAGGTAAAAGAAAATGAAAAAATTTTTATGTATACTGACAGCTTGTCTGATGGCTTTATCTCTTGCCGGCTGCGGCGCGGAAAACGAAACGCCTGCCGACACTCCGACTGAAAAACAGACGGAGGCTCAGCAGACAGAAAAGTCTGAATTTGATGTTGACCTTACAAGACTCAGCAGCACAATGGTTTATTCCGAGGTTTACAACATGATGACAAACCCCGACAATTATATGGGCAAGTCTGTAAAAATGAAAGGCAGCTTCGGCGTTTATACCGATGAGGCAACAGGAAAGAATTATTATGCCTGCATCATAGCCGATGCAACCGCCTGCTGTCAGCAGGGTATTGAATTTGTACGCAAGGGTGATTATAAGTATCCCGACGATTATCCCGAGCCTGATACTGAAATAACCGTCACAGGTACGTTTGACACCTACTTTGAAGGTGAAAATATGTACTGCCAGCTCATAGACGCAGAAATGTCAGTGTGACAATCCTGCATTTTACCGAATGCCCTCCGAACAGACCGGAGGGCATTTTCTTATATATGTCAGTGCTGTTTATACTATAAGACCGGTTGTGCCGAACGGATTTATACCGTGTGGTTGTGCGTAAACCTCCGATACTTTGTATGAGGTATCGCATTTCGTAAAAAAACAGCATTGAATTAATCTGAAATTTCTGATATAGTTTTATTATCAGTTGTCTGACAGGAGGAGAATATATGCTTATCAATCTGAAATCATTTATCATGTCTCTGATTATGTGTTTCCTTGCGGTTTTCGGAAGCGGTTCGGTAAAAGAATACAGAGTCGCAGCGCCTGAATGCTTTGGAGAATATACAGAGAAAGAGGCGGTAATTGTGAAAGATGCGGATTTTTATGTTTCGCCGGATGGGAGTGACACTAACGACGGTGGTATTGACGCGCCCTTTGCAACAATTGAAAAGGCGAGAGACGCTGTAAGAAGCATGGATAAATCCTCCTGCGACGGCATTACGGTTGCAATCAAAGCGGGCGATTACCGTATTTCCTCGCTTGAATTCAGTCCGCAGGACAGCGGAACCGAGAAATGTCCTGTTACATACTGCGCTTACGGTGACGGCGAGGTCGTTTTAAACGGCGGAATTTCAATCAGCGGAAAGGATTTCAGCAAGGTAACCGATAAGGAAATGCTTTCAAGGCTGAGCAGAAACGCACAGAAAAAAGTTATGTGCGTTGACCTCGGCAGATACGGAATTACTGCAGAGCAGTACGGAAAAATTTACGCTATCGGCTCATACAACACGGCAATGCAGTATGACGGCGATTATACGGGCAACCTTTACTGCGAGCTTTTTGTCAACGATATGAGGCAGACAATCGCAAGATATCCCAATGACGGATATCTTTATACTGAAAAGGTTATCAAAACGGGTCTCGGCAGGGAAAGCGACGGCGCGCCCACCGCAGTTCCGAACTGGGAAAGCATCAGAAATCCCGAAAGCGATGTTTACGAAATCAGTAAGAAACTCGCCAAACGCATCAACGGCTGGCAGACTCTCGACGATGTGTGGATGTTCGGTTTCTGGAAATACGACTGGGCGGACGCCTCAACTCTTATCGGTTCCTTCGATTACGAAAAGAGAGAGCTTTCTCCCAAATTTGTAAGCATGTACGGTACAAAGGAAAACGCGCCGTATTATTTCTTCAATGTCTTTGAGGAGCTTGACGCTGAGGGCGAATGGTATCTTGACCGTGACAGCGGAATAATTTATCTTTATCCGGGCGACGGCTTTTCCTCGGCAACCGTTGACCTTACTCTTACAGCGAAGCCGATAATAAACGCAAATGCCGATTATATTACATTCAGCGGACTGACGGTTAAGGGAACAAGAGGCGACGCGATAAATGTAAACGGAAATAACGTAACCGTTAAAAACTGCCTTATCAAGAATGTTGCGGGCTACGCAATTGTCATGAACGGCAGCGGCAATCTTGCCTCCGAAAACGAAATAACCCGCACGGGCAGGGGCGGCATAATCATCAGCGGCGGCGACAGAGAAACTCTTACCGCAGGCAACAGCAGAGCCGACAACAATCTCATTCACGACTGGTCGGAAATCTATCAGACCTATCAGCCTGCCGTTACACTGAGCGGCGTCGGCAATGTCTGCTCGCACAATGAAATTTACAATTCACCACATGAGGCAATAACCTACAGCGGAAACAACCATGTGATTGAGTACAATGTCATTCACAATGTATGTCTTCTTTCCGACGATGCAGGCGCGATTTACGCGGGCCGCAGATGGGACTGGTACGGAACGGTTATCCGCTACAACTGCATTTATGACCTCGGTGCCGACGGTCATACTCCCGACGGAATCTATATGGACGACGCTCTTTCGGGTCAGACAATTTACGGAAACCTGCTGATAAATGTTCCTAAAATAGGAATACACCTCGGCGGCGGACGCGACCTTGAGGTGCATAACAATATCATCATCAACTCAAATGACCGTCCTATTTCCTATGACCAGCGCGCGATTGACGGCGTTAACGGCGGATGGTTTACCATATCCCTGCCGACAGGAACAATATGGTCAAATCTTTATGCTTCACCGTGGCAGTCGGAAATCTGGAAGGAAGCGTATCCTCAGACCGCAAGACTTAAGAATGATTTCAACAACACCGATGACCCGGATTTTGCTCCGAATCCCTCATACAGCAGTGTTACGGGCAATCTGATTGTAAATGTTGATGCAAATATCGGCTCGATTTCAGAAAAGGCAAATGAGTACAGCGATATCAGCTCGAACGCACTTTACAAGCTTACAAAGCTCGGTAAAATATTCAGTTCTCCCGCGACGGGCGATTATACACTTAAAGAAAATTCAAAGGTTTATGAACAGCTTCCCGATTTTGAAAATCTTCCGATTTCGGAAATGGGCAGATATTAAAGCAGCTGAATAAAATCAAAAAGCCTCCGAAGTACATCATAGCAATGTGCTTCGGAGGTATTTGTATGCTTTCAAAAATTATTAATATTCTGAACGAAAAGTTTTTAATATACAAACGTAAATCTTGAACCCGGGGCAACATCGCCGTTAAGATAGAAATCCATAATGTCGCCGTCGGTCTGCATATTGTCGGAAAGCTTGAAATTGAAATGAACATTTTCCGAATCAAGTCCGAGAGCGGAGAGGGGAACGGAAACAGTCATACATTTTCCGCTGACGGAATATTCTGCCGAGCCTGTTTCGCTGAAGCTCCATCCGCCCGTTGACTTCTCAACCTTAACCGACTCTGTGTCAGCATTATTTCTGTTGATGAGATATTCAAAGCCCTCCCAGTTGGGCGAAACTCCGCTTGTGTCGGTATCAATGAAGATTCTCATCCACGCATTATCGGTATACGGGGAAATGTTATCCTTGCAGTAAATTTTAAAATAAACGTTGCTGCTGTCGTTGCTGACCTCGGCTTTTACGAAATCGTTTCTCATTGTATTGTTGGTATAATGAGTGCCGACCCAGCCGTCGCAGTGGCGGTTACAGGTGCTGTTTTCATAGTGATAATATGTCTTGATGCCGTCAGCCTCATCCGTTGTCTGACCGATGCCCTTGAAGCGTCTGATGTTCGCGGTAAGCTGCGCATAGTAATAGTCCTTCAGACGGCCCGTTGAAGGCTCAATGTCACGGCTGTGTTCATCGTTGAACTGGTCGGGAAATGCGTTCTTTGTGCCCTCCCATTCGCTCCATCTGCCTGCAATCCATTCGTTCCAGCCGTCAATAAAAATAAAATCGGGGTCGCATTCAATTGCATAATCCCACTGCTGCTGGAAATTCAGACCGTAGAAGTCGGAATTCTCAATGCTTTTATCAACATTTATTGTCTTTCCGCCGTAATTGTATGTATAGCTGAAATCACCGTGGGTGAAGCTTCTGCCCTGAGCATTACCTGGGTCATTCTGTGCGCAGAGTCTGCCGTCCCTTGCGTTCTGAGCAACGGAAACACACATCTCCTCAACTCTGCCGTTGAGAGATTTTCCGTATTTTGCCTGCGGATAATCGCTGCACCAACCCCATGTTTTTTTGCCGAAGCGTGTGTCTTTACTGAAATATGAAGGGTCGTTTGTTCTGAATGTGAAGAAGTTAAGAATTTCCTTTTCAAGCTTGTCTGTTTTTCTCAGTGCTTTCGGATGTGCCATAATCATCGGCTTGCCGTCCCACATGAACCACAGGTCCTTATATTTCCCCTGAGAGTAAATCTCCTCATAAAGATGCCTGAGCGAAACAGTCGTAGTGTTTCTGTCATCCGAGAACGGCAGCATATAAGCCATCTTCGGAACATTTACGCCGTCTTCCTTTGCCTTTTCGAAAACCTCAAACAGCTTGAGACAGGTGTTGTCCCATGTTGCGGTATCGTTTGTGCAGTCAAAGAAGATAACATCCACGCCCGCGTCGGCAAGAAGCTCCGCGTTCTTTCTTATAACATATTCGTCAAGGTCGGAATAATATCCCCATATGGGCTCGTTCCAGAAGAACGGTCTGCCGTCGGGATAGCTTGCTTCGCTTTCCCAGATGGGCGAATCAAAATCGTAAAGAATTTCGGGATGCTCTTTGAGAATTTCGGTTGCGTTCTTGGGAGTAAGCCATGAGCCGAAATTGGTGTGCCATGTCCAGTAGAACATTCCTACAAATTTTGTGCCGTCCTTTTCGCCGACCTCGTCCTGCATCGGAAGGGTTCTGCCGAGTCCGTCCGTCATGGCCCATGTTTCGGGCTTGACAAGACTGTCATACGATTCGTTGAAGTTCTTATTGTTGCCGACAATGCCGGGAAATGCGGCAGATAAGGACATAAAAAAGGCAACAATAGAAGCGATTATTTTTTTCATAAGCTACCTCCTGTTTATTCTGCAAGATATATTAATCAGTGCTTATCCAAATGAATTGTAGCATAATATCCGGCAATATTCAATGATTAAATGCTTAACCGCAGGCTGCGCGTGGAGCAGATATGTCTTTCCTGTGATATTTAACCTTTGATATACTGTAAATCTCAGAGCATTAATCGTCAGACAGAATCTGTTGACTTGAAAGAGGCTTTGATATACAATAAGCATAAACGGAGGTGCTTTATTTGAAAGATTGTTTTTACAGTGCTGATATAACCGAGTATAACGGCAGGCGAACCTTCTGCTACCGCAGCGGCCTGACCGTTTTTGAAGAGACCTTATTTGACGGTATGCTTGTTTCATCCGGCTCAAACACTGCGGGCTACCCCCTGAATGTATTGCAGGGACTGCCCTCGCGTCTTGAACCTGAGCATTTTTACGGCAGAGGCGCATTCGAATGCGAGCTTGACGGCATAAACTGCAGCCGCGGTCTTGAATTTGTTGATTTCAAACGCGAAGAGGATAAAGAAGCGGGAATTCTGCGCTGCACGCTTGTTTTAAAGAGCAGATTAAGACCCGTTGTTTTTTACATAAACACATTGCTTGACGGCACGGGTATGCTTACCCGGAATCTGAAGATAGAAAACCTCGGCGCGGAAAATCTCAGCCTTTCCCGTCTTGCCGTTCACGGCGGTGCGCTTGAAGAAATCAGTTTTAACGATGTTTCGTGGAAAAAACGTCCTGAAGGTAAAAAAATCTGGTCAATGATGTTTTTTGACAGTGATGAATGGGGCAGGGAAGGCGAGCTTGTTGAAAAGAATGTCGAAAACGGCACCTTTACGCTGAATATGTGCTGCGGCTGCGACCGTTTCCGCCATCCGGTTTTATTCATTAAGAATAAATACACGGGTGAGATTTTCTTTGCACAGATAGCGTGGAGCAGCGGCTGTGCCTTTTCCGTTAACGCCGATTTCGGCACGCAGAAACAGACTGCCCGCCTTTCCTATTCGGCAGAGATAACGGGTACCGCTCCGCTGATTTTCATAAAGCCGGACGAGTGTTTTGCCTCACCGGAGGTGTATTTCGGTAAAATTCACGGTTCGTTTGACGATGCCGTAAACGAAATGCACGCACACACGCGAAAAAGCGTGCTGAATTTAAAAGAGGCTGACGGCAGCACGCTGCTTATAGGCGGCGGTATGGGTGCCGAACATGATATGAGCGTTGAGACCACTAAGGCTTATATGGAGCAGCTTGCCGAAATGGGCGCCGAGGTGTTCATTATAGACGCAGGCTGGGCGTGTCCGCCCGCAAAGCAGATGAGCTGGGGCGACTATAACGGTCTGAACGTACCCGATAAAGACAGATATCCCGATAATGCGTTTGAAAAGCTTGGAGAATACTGCCGCTCGCTCGGCATGAAATTCGGCCTGTGGGTTGAAATTGAACGGCTCGGCAGATTTGCGTCCCTGCCGCAGGAGCATCCCGATTGGTTCTCCGCTGATATTTACGGCAATGTTAAATACGACTTTCTTGATTTTACAAATCCCGACGCCGCCCGATGGGCAGAGGATGAGCTTGCGCGCATAATAACCGAATACTCGCTTGACCTTCTGCGCGTTGACTATAATTCTTCCATGCGTGACGGTCTGCGCTTTAATGCCGCGGGCGAATGTGTTACACTGAGGCATTTTGACGCTGTATACAGAATGTATCGCAGGCTTAAGCAGCGCTTCCCGAACGTTATATTTGAAAACTGTGCAGGCGGAGGCGGCAGAACCGACCTCGGTATGATGAAAAGCTTTAACCACACATGGGTCAGCGACAATCAGA
>JAZUDP010000199.1:0-15065 GCA_045639705.1 Acutalibacteraceae bacterium | reverse complement strand
CATTCAACAATCAGCTTGAAACCTGCGCTCAGCACATCAGCCCCGACCCGAAGGAAAGAATATGGGTCAGAACCTTCCCAATCAAGCTTTCTCACTTCATATGGAACATTGTTGATGGTCTTATTCCCGTTTTCATCGGTTTCTGCCGCGACGAATGGGCAGACATCGCAGTTTTCAAATATGTTATTCCGTTTACATTCCTTTTCTTTGCCGCTCTCACGCTCTTCCTTGCACGCAGAGTTGAGGAGCGTATTCCTCAGCCGCCCATTGAAAAGAAGGTCAATATCAGCTTCTGGGACGGCATGACAGGAGTGCTTTATAACAAATACAGATGGATAAACAATATCGTCAGCCTGCTTGATTCTCTCGGAAACGGCATGCTTGCGTTCACTACCATTCTTTATCTTTACACCTTCCGTCTGAGCGGACTTATTTACAGCCTGCTGGTTACTCTTGTTTCGTTCTGCGGAACGCCGCCCGATTTCTTTACTCCCTATTTCCGCAAGCGTTTCTCCTACCGCCAGGTTATGATATTCTATCAGCTCGTCCGAGCCGCCGCAAACACTGTTATAGTTTTATGCTATCTTTTCTTCGCGGATAATCTTCCTCTCTGCGGAACGATAAGCATTATTGCCCTTATGGCGGAGCAGGTCTGCTCAACCGTTCCGAAATCCATAAACAGCGATATGCAGGTTCAGATAAACGACTACCAGATGTATCTTTCGGGCGAAAGACTTGAAAGCTTTTCCGGAATTTTCGGCTGGTTCACCGGACCCGTTACCAATTTTGTCGGCCTTATTATTCCCTTGCTTTTGCTGAAATTCGGTTTCAACAGCAACTGGGATGTACTTTTCATTGATGAATCGAGAACGAAGATTATAGTTATTCCCATCATAATCGACATTATCGGATATCTGCTTATGACAATTCCGTATATTTTCTGGGACTATGACGATAAAAAGCAGCGCAGGGTTATTCAGGTTCTGAAACGGCGGGAGGAAGTTATGAAAGCCGCAGAAGCCTCAAAAGAAGCTGTTGAGGAAAGCGAGGTGGCAGACAATGCGTAAAAACAGGGAAAAGAAGGACCTTATGCTTGAAGCGGAGCTTTCAGAGGAAAAGCTCAATATCCCCGAAGACGAGATATGGACTTACCGCATAGAAGGACTTCAGGCTCCGAGAATAGTTGACAAAAGCGTTAAAAAACGCACGAAGATTGCGATTATTTCCGTTCTCGTTGTTGCCATTGTCCTTTCCGTATTTTTCAGCATCTATGCCCTCATCAACGAGGAATTTGACTGCAAACAGATAAGCGACGGATGGAAATTTATCAAATATTCAAACCCGGGGCAGGTGACCGAGGTCAATGTTGATTTTGCTTTCGGGGATAAGAGCAAGCCCATAACCGAAATCCACGAATACGCTTTCAACTGCGATGAAAAAATCGAAACGGTAAACATCGGAAAAGATGTACGCAAAATCGACGGAAAAAGCTTTTACAGCTGCTGGAATCTTGAAAATGTTTTCGTTGACGATGATAATCCGTACTATTGCGACATAGACGGCGTGCTTTATAACAAAGAGCTTACCGAAGTCATTTATTATCCCAGCGCCCATAATCTTTATCTCACAAGGCAGGCGGGATATAAGCTTGATTTTCCCGGGGACGGAAGCATCACCAATGACGATTTCTGTTCTGCCGTTAAGCTGCTGGATAAATGCGTTTCGGAGGGCAAAGCTCCCGAAAAGCTTGAGGGTGACGAAAAGACACTTTTTGAAAAGTTTAATACTCTGACGGGTAAAGCCGACTGGAAAACATTCATTGCTGATTATAATCAGAAGGTCGGCATATATGTCCTTCCCTCAACCGTTACCGAAATCGGAAAGCTTGCTTTTGCCTATTCCGATATAACCGAAATTTATCTTCCGACAGGACTTAAGAGTATCGGCACTCTCGGATTTTTCAAGGCGGAGAAGCTTAAGGAAATCTATTCGTATACCTGCGCAGATACTGTGGCAGCTACGGACTGGAATGCCGCTTCAGCTCTTTCATCTGTTTCCCGTTCTCTGCCGGATACGCTTGAATTCATCGGCTCCGATGCCTTTACCTATGACAGAGGCATAACATATATGTATATCCCGTCTTCCGTTAAGGAAATCGGTCACCACGCATTTTTCAATATGGCATATAAATCCGGCGATGAGATAGAGGGACTTGCAGGGATGAATGTTCAGCAGGATGAAGCCTCATTCTCATCCGAAACAAAAATCGGAGATTCCTGGCTGCCGAAGCTTGATGCCGGCCTGTTCAAGAAAAATGTCGAGGTTGTCTATTCATCGGAAAGAGAGACAGTGCGCTGACGGAGAGCGGGGTACTCCGCTGAATACAATTTACCGGGAGGATTATTATGCCGTTATTTTCACATAATCTCGAATGCAAAAAGCATTATAATATTATCGTAGCGGGAGGCGGAACAGCAGGCTGCGCCGCGGCGATTCAGGCGGCAGGCTGCGGGATGAGTGTGCTTCTGCTTGAAAAAAAGTGCCTTTTAGGCGGCCTTGCCACAGGCGGACTTGTAAATTTCATGGAGCCTTTGTGCGACGGACTCGGTCATACGGTGATACACGGCTATACTGAAAAGTGGACAAAAATGCTTCTTGACATAAGCTATGACACGCTTCCGGAGATATGGCGGGACGGAAATCCCGAACATAAGACGGGCAGAAGATATGCGACAACCTATTCGGCAAATACTTTTTCACTTCTTCTTACCGAGGAAATGAAAAAAAGCGGAGCGGATTTCCTTTTTGACTGCAGCGTTGCGGACGCGATAATGGAGAACAATATCTGCAAGGGCGTTGTTGTGTACAGCAAAGCGGGATTTGAATACTATGAATGCGATATGCTTATTGACACAACGGGCGACTGCGATGTTTTAAGAGCCGCAGGAGTTCCGACTGTCAGCGGCAAAAACTATTTTATTTACTACGGACACGCGGTTACTCTCGAAAACTGCAGAAGGGCGCTTGAAAATAACGATATAGGCAAGGTTTATTCGGGCCTTTGCGGCGGCGGTGTAAATCTTTTCGGACACGACCAGCCCGAAAACATACCGCAGTGGTCGGGACTCAGTGCAGAAGATGTTTCCGATTATATTAAGCTCAATCACTCAATCATACTTGATAAAATCAGAGCTAAAGAAAAAGCGGATACGGATATAGCTGTTCTTCCCGATATGCAGCAGTTCAGAACAACGTGTCATATTCAGGGTGATTACGTTTTTACCGAAAACGACGCGTACAAACACTTTGACGATTCGGTATGTCTGATGAACGACTTTGAAAGGAAAGAATTTCTTTACGAGCTTCCGCTCAGATGCCTCACAAACAGTGGCTATCCCAATGTAATTACCGCCGGCAGAAGCGTCAGCTCGTCGGGCTACGGCTGGGATATTACAAGAGTTATTCCGATTGCCATAATCACAGGGCAGGCTGCCGCCATAGTATCTTCAAACGCGATAAAAAACAAAAAGCCTGTTTACGGCGTTGATATCAGGTCGGTTCAGAAAGAAATTGAAGCGAATGATATATGCGTTCATTTATAATGTTTTCCGGTCGGAATGTTAAACTCGGTTTATTTATAAAAATTTATCAGCCCTTTTTCTGAAATCTTCGTATAAAGAGATGTAAGACAGAATAAAGGAGATGAAAATATGTGGCCGATATTTTAATTATTAAATTTAATTAAATATAAAAATTTACGGAGGTAAACATTATGAATATAGATAATAATATGCTTAACGATAAAGAACTCGAAACTGTAACAGGCGGAGACGTTACAAGTACCAATATAGTCGGAACAGTTAACCCGCATTGCAGACCGTGGCCGGAAAACATATCAGCCGCGATGCCCCCGATAAACCCTAACGAAAAATACATAATGGACACTAAGCCAACCGCCGATGAAATTATCGACGAGCTTAAGTCCTGATAAAAGGTGGTAACCTTATGAACACTAAAAATGAAAAACCTGTAATTAATGATAAAGAACTCGAAAAGATTGACGGCGGTGTTATGCCGATTCTTCTTGCTGACCAAAGCAAAGTACCTGCCGTTAACCCCGTTCCTTTAAAACCCGAATATGAAAAGAAGTCTGAAAAAGATACCCTTGTTCCTATTCCGTATTAATAAAAAAGAGAGTTTAAAATGGATAAAACAATAAAAGATACAGAGCTTGAGTCTGTAACAGGCGGCACTGCTGCTTCGGGGCTTGATATACCGGAAAACCTCGTTTACAATCCCGGGAATCCGTTTATCGGTAATTTTGACGGCAACGGTAAAACTGTCAATCTCAAATTCGAAAATAATCCTTCATGCTGTGAATAATACTTCTGAAATACTGCCGCAGATTCGTAAAAGAACCTGCGGCTTTTCTTTTGCCATATGCTTTGAAATAAACGTATAACAGGTGAGAAAAAATATTTTTTTATTAGCCCTTTTATGTAAACCTTCGTATAAACATATGTAAGACAAAAACAAAGAATTTTACGGAGGCAATGAAAAATGAAAAAGACACTTTCAATCATAATGACAGTTATACTCATGGTGGGAATAATCACAGTGTTCATGGTGCCGGCAAGCGCTCAGAAATATCCGAGAGCCGAGGAAATCTATCAGTATGTCAGAATTGACGGAATAGACGGCGACAGCTCCAGTCCTGTAAATTATGACCATGAAAGATGGATTGACATCATCAGTGCCGAGCAGAGCTATGAAAGCGTAAACGGAAAGATTTATACAAAGCTGACATTCAAGCATTACATTGACAGAGCAACACCTGCAATTCAGGAAAACCTCAAAAACGGAACAGTAATCGAAACAGCAGATTTTCATACGACCGCATTTTGCATGTACGAACAGAGCGAAACCGTAATTTACAGTCTTCATCTTGAAAATGTAACCGTCGTTTCCGCTGTATATAACGGAATCAGCACAGATGTAAACGGCAACACCGTTTACCCGACGGAAACAGTTACAATCCTTGCAGAAAGCTCAGCTGTAACGGTATGACGAAAACCAAAATACAGATTAACGAAAGGGTAAGAATTATGTGGATTATTTTTTAAACAGATAGCAGATTCAGCCGGGAGTAAATTCTCCCGGCTGTTTTTTCGCGTAAAAAACAGCTTCTTTAATGAGTGAAACGAAATCATCATTAAAGGAGGCATGTTTATGAAAATACATTCTGTAACAAATTTTACACCGGGGTCTGTCGTTGAATAGTCTCGGTCAGCGCATACGGGCGGCAAGGGAATCCGCAGGTTTCACTCAGGAGAACCTTGCCGAAGCCATAGGCGTTTCAAGAACAGCCGTTGCCCGATGGGAGAGTGATGATATTGAACCGAAGCTGCAGAATCTTACTTCAATTGCAGAGCTTCTGCATGTCAGTACCGACTTCCTGCTCGGGATTCAGAACAACAGCAATGTATCTGATTTGTCAGATAACGCTATATCAGCACTGAATCAGTTTATTGCCGCTGTTAAAAAAGGAATATAGCTCAAACGTTACCGTCAGTTATCAAAATGTAACTGGCGGTTTATGTTATTTGAAGAAGAAATAATATATAATTTACTAAAATCAAAGAACAGCGTGAGTATATAGAAAGTGTGTATATGTTATTCTGATGAAAAACGAATTATCAGTTAATAAACTCGGTCAGAAAATTAAAAATTTAAGAAAAAACGCCGGGCTGACACAGGAGGAACTTGCGGAAAAGCTCGGCGTTTCAAGGACTGCTGTTGCAAAATGGGAAAACGATTATGCCGAGCCAACGCTTCAGAACATTGTGGGTATTTCTGAGATATTTGATGTCAGTTCTGATTATCTGCTCGGAATCAGGAACTTTCAGACGGATTTAACACACAGCCTGTCTGTCGAAGCAATACATGCTTTGAAAAGACTGATAGCGGAGATAAGCAAAAGCTGAAAATGTAATTTATCGGGGGAATGTTTATGAAAGAGTTCAACTGTCCTAACTGCGGCGCCGCTTTAACTGTCCGTGCTGCCGACCGCATTGCGAAATGTGAGTTTTGCGATTCTGTGATTGATCTGGAGCGTTCAAACGACGAAATTTCTGCTGAGAGAGCGCAGGAGATTGCACAGCAGATAAGGGAATATGTTTGCACAAAAAAGAAAATCAAAGAAGCTAAGCGTTTTCTCGAAGAAAAAAACACTCAGTATTCCGAAGTGCTTGAAAAAAAGAAGTCGCTTGTCCCGGGCATATGGACAAAAGCAATTATTATATGGATTGTGTGCATTGGTATATTCGGCGTAATCATGAATGAAATGCTGTATGCTTTTGATGTTCTTCCGATAATTCTTGATGTGATTTTTGCGGGAACAATCGGATATTTTATCTTCAGTAAGATACCTGACCGGAAACAGAAAAGCATCCTGAAATATAACGAAGCTGAAAAAAATACGCTCCTTGAAAAGGAAAACGCAAGTAAAAAATTATCAGAGCTGTCTGCAAATTTTGACGAAAGCTTTCTTCCCGCTGACATAAGAAATGATAACGGAGCAATAAGCTTTATTATTAATTCTCTTGAAACCGAACGTGCATACACCCTGCGGCAGGCAATTGGCTTGTGGGAGGACAGAAAATTTTATCAGAAGCAAATCAATGAATCAGTTTCAAAGAATATAAACGCTCAAAACAAAACGGTCAAAAATGAAAACAAAGAAGCGGAAGCGATTGGCGCTTTTGCAGGCGCGGCTCTCGGCGCTTTAGGCGGAACGGTTGCAAAAAATGCAATCAAAGAAGTAATGAAGCATTTATAATTGAATTCAGGAGGAATCACTATGAAATGTACCATTTGCGGAACAGAATTTGAGGGGAATTTCTGCACTAATTGCGGTGCGTCCAAAACAGAAGCATATGATTACAATAATTACAGGTCAGACAAAAAGAGTGAGGAAAAGAAACAGAAAAAGCCGTTTTACAAAAAGCCGGTTTTTCTTATTATTGCAGCGCTTTTGTTAATCGCAGTTGTCGGAAATATTGCAGGCAAAATAAAAGAAAACAAAGCCGAAAAAATTGTATGGTCGGAAATAGAGCTTGGAGCATTCCTGCCCGAGCCGGGTTATAACAGAGGAAATATCTTATTTAATGACGACGAAGAATTATCTGTGACATTAAAAAAGGTTGACGATACAGGCTTTAAAGAATACATAGAAAAGTGCAAGGAAGAAGGCTATACTGTTGACGCTGAAAAAGACTCTTACTCATACAGCGCGTACAATAAAGACGGATACAAACTGACACTGAGCAAGTACAGCGACAGAATGAGCATAGAGCTGAACTGCCCGATGGAGTTCGGTACTATCCGGTGGCCGAACACTGCCGCAGGCAAAATGCTTCCCGCACCGAAGTCCTTAAACGGCAGATTCGATTACGAAAATGAAGACGGATTTTCAGTTTATATCGGTAATACAACGGTTGACGATTACAGTGCATATGTCAATTCATGTATGGAAGGCGGATTTAATGTTGAATACAACAGAAACGATAAAAACTTCAGCGCAGATAATTCAGCCGGATATCATGTCAGTCTGACATATGAAGGAAACAATATAATAAAAATTCAATTATCCGCTCCCGATAATGTCAGCAAAGAGGCAGAAGAAAAAGGTACAACCGCAGCTACTACAACTACAACAACTACTACAACTGCGACAACGACCGCAACAACATCAAAGAAAACGGAAAAAGCTGCTTCAAAAGGATTAAGACCGGATTTCAAAAAGGCTATGGACAGCTACGAAAAATTCATGAATGAGTATGTTGAGTTCATGAAAAAATTTGAAAAATCCGGCGGAAGCGATCTGAGCCTTCTCACCGATTATGCAGCTTATATGAGTAAATACTCGGAAATGTGTGACGATTTTGAAAAATGGGACGAAGAAGATATGAACGATGCGGAACTGGCATACTACATAGATGTTCAGGCGCGTGTTCAGAAGAAGCTTCTTGAAGCATATTGATAAAAATAAATAAAACTCAAAAGAAATGAGCCCGGTGCAATCCGGGCTCTTTCTCTGTCAATTCAGTATTATTTTTGTATGAACTGTCGTTTTTGACTGTTTATGTTTTTAAGCTGCTGTGAAGTACATAAGTCCGAAAACATCGGATGAGGTTACGATGTCCGAGTCGCAGCCGCGGGCCTGGTGGAATGAGTAATACTGTGTTGTGGTACCTGTGAAGTCATAGCCCTTTGTTCCGTCAGGCTTAATGATTTCATATACTTCGCTTGTGCTGTATCCGCTGAAGTATTTTACATTTCCCTTTGCGTCCCAGTAGCACTGTGTGCTGTTGTCTACATTTATGTACTTGTATCCGGCTTCCAGTACGAATAACGGAGTGATATAATACTTATCGGCTACTGTAGTCTTTATGCCCATCTGTGCGAAAATATTTGCAAGCTGAACATAGAGCTGGTGAATAGCCTTGCCTTCTTCTGAATCTTCCCATGCGTCGCAGGTGAATCCGTAATCTCTGAAGGCGTCGAGGAGTGTTAATCTTTCGCCGTTTTCATCCTTTGATAAAATATCGTCTGCGATGAAGGTTTCATAAAGCTTTCTTACTTCTGCCTTTGTGAGAACCGATGTAACTTTTGCGTTGATGTTTGAGGTTGTCTTCTTAATCATGCTTTCAACCTGATATCTGCCTGCTGATGTGTTAAGACCTGACTTATCTACTGTCGTATAGCTGATTTCACGGTTAAGGGGAACGAATGTAACGTTTATGCCGTCTGTAACATATTCAACGTTTCTGATGTATGAGAACCAGATGCTTTCAACCTTTGCGTTGTACTTTGATACTGTGCTGTCGGGGTTTTCTTCATTAAACATTGAGTCGTAGTCGCCTATGAAGCCTTCGCTGCCGTTTTCGCCGCCGAGAAGCTCTGTCCAGTAATTTCTGTATATAGACATTTTATAGCAGTTAAGTGTCTGAGGATTGATTGTACCGAGAGCGTTGCGAAGCTCTTCGTCATTTTCGCATGCCTTGTCGATTTCGCCGTTTTTCATTGCTTCACACATGCGAACCTTTTCGCCGAGAACAACAATCATAAGCTTGTATGCGCTGCTGAGAACATCGTTGATTTCGTTTACATATCCTGCTGCTCTGATTGCTGCGTTGCCGCCGATAACAGCGTCACTGCACTTTGACATAAGAACATATTCATAAATGCCGCTGTTGGTACCGAACTTTATCTGTGAACCGTCTGCAAAGCTCTTGAGTGTGTCTGCGAAAACTGCGAATTCGTCTGCGTTGTCCATGTTGAACTCAAGCATGTTTGCTGTCATGACCATCTTCGTATAGTCTGAATCGCCTGATTCTTCAATGTTTTTAAGGAAGTTGTATTTGTTTTCGACCATTGTTCTGAGTGATGTAATGCTTGAATTAAAGGGAGCGTATTTTTCGTCGTTGAGGATTTTCATTATATCCTGTGTGTTCTTTTTAAGCGATTCCTCAAGGTCATCAAGCTTTGTTGAAATTTCATCGAGCTTTTCGATGATTACCGCTGTATCGCTCTTGATTCCGAAAAGCTCCGAAAGGATGGGGTCAAGTGCTGATTTTGCGAAAGCTCCGATAACGGGAATCTTTCCCGCACCCGTTGTGATGAGTGCCTTTGCCGCTTTCTTTGAAGCGTTTTCCATGTCCATTGCGCTGGCTGTGAAGCCTGCGGATGTTACTGAGAATATTGTCATTATTGCGAGTACCATTGCGATTGCTTTTGTGAATAATCTGTTCTTTTTCATTTTGATTACCTCCGTGTTTTTGTCTTACATCTATTTATACGAAGGCCTGCGAAAAAGGGCTAATAAAAATTAAAAAATATTTTATTTTACAGCACCCATTCATTAAGAAAAACAGGGCTCCGATATCCTGTTGATACCGGAGCCCTGTCTGGGCCGGAGGGCGGGATTCGAACCCGCGACCCCTTGATTCCGAAAATTCTGTTGTTATGATAAACGGGTCTGTAAGTCTCTGACAGGGGATGTACATGGATTTTTCTTTATCTGATTGAACTTATATGCTCATTTCAGCAAAGCGTCGGTCACATACGGCTTCCACTGTTTTGTTTCAAGGTCATAAGCACCGAAGCCTGCGTAATATTCCCAGTACGCCCACGGAAGCTCATATTCATTCAGACAGTTAACGGCATCCGAAAGGAAGGCGTTAACATCATTTTCGCTTATCTGCCTCAGATATGCTCCGATTTCACCGACAATTACCTTTGTGCCGTGCTTTTTCTGATAGTCGGCAGCCAGCCTGACGGCTGCGGCAAATTCGTCCGCAGCCTCCTTGCTGTAGGGAACGGTTTTCTGATAGCTGTCGTCCATCCATTCCGCTCCCTGGTGAGTAAACTCCATTGGTGAATAATTATGAACATCAATGATAAGATACGGGTCGCGGTGCTTGATGCGTAGCTCATTGAGCGAGGACGAAACATTGTAATTTCTCGAAGCGAGAACGATTATTCTGTCTTTGTCAATCTCGCGGATAGCGGCGGTAACCTTGTTCTGAATGTAGTTCCACCTTGTTTTGTTCATTTTTCCGCTGTTATTGTTCGGCTCATTAAGGATTTCAAACATCAGCTCTGCAGGAGCGTCTTTATATCTCTTCGAAACCTGCTTCCAGACGGAAACCAGAGTTTCAATATTATCTGCCGTCGGGTCGTTGTTCAGCGTTTCCCAGCCGTGAAGGTCAAGGATAACACAAAGATTCGATTGGAGAGCGCAGTCAAGCACTTTATCAAGATTATACATCGCGCTTTCATTGAGAAGACCGTTATCGTCAAGCATACTGCAGAGATTCGTTGTCAGCCTTATGTAATCGAAGCCCTCATCTGCAATGTTTGAAAAAGTTTCCTTTTCAAGCAGCCATTCGCGGGGCCATCCGGCATCCATGCCCGTTACGTTGATTCCTCTTTTAAGTGAATCCTTAACGGATATAACATCCTCGTTTATCCCGTCCGTTCGTGACAGAAAATATCTGATTATGCTGCATGTACCTTTTAAGCACGCCCTGACCTTTTCAAAAAATTTCATATCGGCTTTTTTGTAAGCGGTAAGCTCCGCAGCCTTATGTTCAGAGCTTACAACCGTACTGTCCTTCATATCGGCGAGCTTTATTGCCGGTCTGATTCCCGTGCCCGTAAAAGCCGTGAAATAAGGATAGACATTGTAATAATAGTTATAGCCGTAAAGCGTGCCGTCCGTGCATACCGCGCAGGCGGCGTGACTCCAGTCAGACGGCGAGCGAAGCCGCCAGTATGACCTGCCTTCCGCAACAAAAAGACCCTGGCACTTTGCGTAGTCTGTTCCTGCGGCAATTTTTGAAGCATCGTCCTTCCAATGCTCCGTATTCTTCATTTCATTCGCAGACGGCAGAAAGACCTTGTCATATATATCCTTCCAGAAATCGTCCATATAGTTTGTGACGATGTTCTCTTTTTCTTCCGCTGTGAAAGCCGTATCGGCAAAGTCGCTGTTGAGCCAGCTTCTGATACTGCTGTTTACATAATAATTTGAAAAATCATAGCTCAGCGTGTCCATATAGTAAGCCGAGCCGTTGAAATAAAGAAAGTTGCTGAACGGCTGTGAATCAATGATTGAATCGCAGATAACATAACCGTTTTCGGAATCAACAACACGCCATTGGAGCGGTTCAAACTTAAACCAATAGGTTTTGCCGCATTCGTATCCGTTGTTATCCTGGTAAGAATCCGTGTCATTTATCAATGAATATCCGGTAAATGTCGGTCTGTATTCATCAAAGGTCACACCGCGGTATCTGCTGCCCCGATACTCAACATCGGCATATTTCATATAGTCGGATGCGGTCATTTTTCCGTCATCATATATTCCCGTACCGCTGTAATAACCGTAGCTCGACCAATCAGCGTCAAGACCGTTAAGTGAAGAAATCAAAGCTTCATCTGAAACTTCACTCTGAGGATATGAACCGAAAATGATGACATCTTTGGTGTTATATGTCTCTGCTGCAAATACTGTCAGCGGCAATGCGGATATAAACATCACGGCGATAAGGATGAGTGAAAGCATTCTGTTTTTCGGTTTCATAAGCATATCTCCTCAGGCTGTATAAATTATGATTTATCAAAATAAATATATCATTATTTATTTAATCTTTCAAGAGCGATGTTTAATCTGACGGTGAAACAAAATTTTATCAATCCGCGCCTGTTATAAAATGCCTTCAGAAAATATGACATAAGAAAAGCCGCAGGTTCTTTACGAATCCGCGGCAGTGTCTTGAAAGTGTTATTTACTTTTTAACGTAAGTCTTTATTTTAAAAAACTATGTATCTTATGCTGTCTCCGCCGAATTTATAGATCGGGTTGCTGTTAAGTTCGCTTGTGTCAAATGTATCATCAAAGCATGATGACGGTACATATACGGTTGCATAGAGCATTGAAAAAGCGTACTGTGAGATTTTCGGCATACTGTTGAGCGTTATATATTTTAAACCGTAGCAGCGGTAGAATGCTTTGTCGTTGATTTCCTTCAGACTTGCGGGAAGCTGAATGCTCATAATTTTATCGCAGTCCTCAAATGCATTGTTACCGATTTTTTCAACTGTCGGCGGAAGGTCAATTCCGTTAAGCGCACGGCAGCCGCTGAAAGCACCTCTGCCTATCTCGCGTACTCCTACCGGGATATATACGTTTTCAAGATTAGTAAAATCTTCGAAAGCATAATCGCCTACATTGGTAACACCGTAGGAAATAACGGCCTTATAAACTGAACCTTTGGTTTTAGCGTCCAGCTCATCTGTTGCATAGCTGTCCATTCTTCCGTTTCCCTCAATATAAAGTGTGTGATCCTTAATATAAGCGACTACGTTATTTTCCCCGTTTTCTCCGACAATCCATGTGTTACTTGCGGCAAAAGCGGCAACTCCTGTTGAAAATGTTAAAGCCACAGCAAGAAAAAGAGCTGCGAGTGATTTAATAGCCTTTGATTTCATAACTGATTCCTCCGTAAATCTGATGTTTGTTTTTGTCTTACATCTTTTTATACGAAGGTTTTGAAAAAAGGGCTGATATTTTTTTCGGCAAACCGGAATTTGTCTCTTATTTTACCGGCAGCTGCACTTCGGTAAGCCAATCGCCGACAGACTCCTTGTTCCAAATGCCGTCAATGTAGCTTTCTCTCGCAAGACCGGCAATTTCATAACCGTTCTTTTCGGCATATTCCACGATAAATGCGTATGCCTCTCCGATTGTATCGTAAGCACCTTTGTGATAAATGCTTAAAACCTTTGCGGCAGGAAGTGTACTGAACCTGATATGTTCATTTTCTTTGCCGAATGTTGTGACCGCCTCGTTATGGCGAACCCTGATGTTTGTTTTCCTGTATTCACCGTCAAGATACTCGCAAAACTCATACGGCGGCTCCGCACATTTTATGCGGGGATTTAACCGCAGACATTCATCTCCGACAGAGGGAATCCATTGCATAGCGTCTTCATATTTGGCAAGCTCTGTTTCCGAGGAATAAATAATCATCTCAGGATATTCTTTTAATGTTACTTGATACTTCATTTCTTTTTCCTCCATAAAGAATTTTATGACGGAAATCTGAAGTTCGGTCTTTTGCTGTAATTTTTGGAGATTCTCTTCCTTTGCAGACAGAATTTTCATCACATCTTCTCCGGAAAAGATGCTTTTGATTTCATCAATAGATAATCCGAGTTGTCTGAAGGACTTGATTTTTGCCGCAGTTTCAAGCTGCGAGCTTTCATAGAGACGATACCCTGTCCATTCGTCAACGGACGCCGGTATAAGAAGGTCTTCTTTTTCGTAAAACCGCAAAGCCTTAACTGTAGTATGCGATAACTTGGAAAACTCTCCGATTCTGAGCATAATAGATTCCTCCGTTTCCATCACATATGAGATTGTATCTTATCCTCTAAAGGGAGAGTCAATAATTTTTTGAAAAAATTTATCAGTCTCTTTAACAGAATCTGATTTATCGGAACTATTTTAACATACTTTCAGTTCGCGTTCAATTAAATATTCGATTTCAGGAATCGCATATCTGACAAACCATGAATACGGAGTATTTCTATATCCGGATTCAGAAAGATTGTTTCATTGCCATAAACAGTTCTCTTGTTTTTTGATAAAAAATAATATATAATTAATAACAGAAAAAACATACATTAAATCTTCTTTGAAAAAACTTTTCAATCCGGTACGATGAAAACAGAACAGGAGGCGGTTTTATGGCACGAAAATTTTTTGCCGGCACTTTTAAACAAAGGGTACGCACCTTTTTCGGTCAGAATGAAGGACTTGAGGGAAAAGTGAAAACCCTCTGCGCTCTGCCCGGAGGCTTGCTTGCGGTGACAGACAAAGGCATATTTTCGTTTGATAACGGTGCATTTCACAGAATAAGCACCGAAGCTGCAGACGGTGCTTATACCTGCGGGGATAAAACATATATCTGCCGTGAAAATCTGCTGTATGAATTAAAAGATAACAGCCTTATTGGGGCAGGTGAGTTTGACAGCAGAATAATAGGTGTCGCTTCTGACAATGTGGATATCTGGCTGGCAACGGCTGACCGTCTTTATAAATCTGACGGTGAAAAATTTGTTTTCTACTCCAATAATGACCGAAGAGGCATGCGTCTTATGACTGCTTTCGGAAACGGCAGAGTTTATCAGTCCGACGGCAGAAATCTGGCCGGATTATGGGGCAAGCGTCCCCGCTGGGGCTCTATTATGAGCGAAAACTCAGACCTGCCGGATTGTTCAATTACCGCGCTCCGCGCTGACGGCATAGGCTCGGTGTGGCTTGGTACAGATAAGGGCGCATATATTTTTGACGGCAAAAGCTCATGGTTCGGTCACAGTGAGCTTGATTTCCTGCCTGCCGAGGCTGTTAACGCACTGTGTCTTGATGAACAGAGCGGCAAGGTCTTTTTCGGCACAGACGGCGGTCTGTATGTAATCAGCGGTACACGGCGCAG